>JABMQA010000038.1 GCA_013203545.1 Bacteroidota bacterium | reverse complement strand
TCTATTCGCATGGTTTGGGCGAGGACTTTTTTCATTTCAGGTATGAATGCAATGATCTTAGGTTTCTGCAGGCAGATGGTTGAGTCGATGTTTCCGATTTCATATCCATTTTCCCGGATCATTATCATTACCTTTTTAAGCAGAATTTTACTATCGATCCCTTTGTAATCCGGGTTCCTATCAGAAAAATGATACCCGATATCACGCAAGTTGGCTGCACCCAGCAGGGCATCACAAATGGCATGAATGAGTACATCGGCATCCGAGTGCCCCACTGCACCTTTGGCATGGTCGATTTTTACACCACCAAGCCAAAATTCCCTGCTATCCTCAAGACGGTGAACATCATATCCAAATCCTATTCGCATAACAATTTACCGGATTACAATAATTCTCCAAAGGTCGTTTTTTTTCCTAATAATAAAAAAACCGGAGCAATTTATCCTCCGGTTTCATATCATATAAAATGTTCATTATGCTTCTTGGGAACCCTATTGGTTACTAAACGCGTCGAAATCAAACAATAGGGTAAATCGCAGTGTATTTTCCATGGGGTTTTGCTGCTCGAGCGGAATAAGATATGAGAAATCCAACCCAAATACATTGTATTTCAGCCCCGCACCAAGGGTAAAATATTTACGGTTTCCTTTGTATTTATCTTCATAAAAAAATCCACCACGAATGGCAAACACCTTGTTATACCAATATTCAACGCCGGTTGAAAAGTAAAATTCACGCATCTCTTCTTCAAATCCATCAGGAGCGTCGTACCATGATTGAATCATTCCCTCTACCACTGAAACATCCGTATCCATACCTTTAACTATTTTTCCAAGGGAATCATAATAGGGTGGAGTTGGAACAAGAAGTTTGTTGATATCCAAAGTAAAGGATAAACGGTTATAATTGTCAAGATCCATGGTCAACCTGGGCCCGAAGCGCAGGTTTGTGGGAATGAAGTCTTTTTCGGTTGTGGCATCGGAATATGAAATTTTTGTTCCGATATTGGATATCATGGCGCCAAACGAAAATTCGGCGTATTCAAAATTCCTCCAGTTTAATTCCCGCTGGTGGTAAACCGCAATGTCAGCCGCTGCAGAGGTTCCGGCCTTGGTTTCAACACCCGATACAAACTGCCCCAGGGTAAGATCGGAATAAATAAACCTTCCGGCAACAGCGCCCGACCACGTTTCCGAAAACTTACGCGAATAAGTCCCATCGATGGCAAACTCGTTGGGCCTGAAATTGCCGATGGTGTATCCGGCATAGTCGGTAAACGTTATGTCACCCAGCGAGAAGAAACGCAGCGAAGCTGCAACAGCCTGCATATCGTCAAGTTTATAATAACCTGCAACGTAGGCTAAGTTAATGTCGTTAACCAGGGCACGTAACCAGGGACTATAGGCCGCTGAAAATCCAACCTTGGATTCGATGAAGGCATATTTGGCCGGGTTATAGTGCATCGAATTGGCATCAGGTGTGGCTGAAACGCCTGCGTCACCCATCGACCCACCCCTGGCATCAGGTGCTATCAGCAGAAAAGGTACTGCTGTTGTAATTGTATTGTTTATATTCCCTCCTAACTCCCCGGGATTGTGGATTTGAGCCCATAGGCTCACACTTGTTAAAAGCAATAATGTTAAGGCTATTGTTACTTTTCGTCTCATTTAAAATTGATTTGAAATTTTCTGAATTTAAAGATTCAAAGTTAACGGTAATTTATTTCTAATATTGTTTTGCCTGTAAAATGTGGAATTATTAACAAACAATGGGTGGAATTAGTTCGATATGACGAGTTTTTGAACGCGCTCTGTAATGTACCCAATCTCATTTTCAACAGTAATCCTGTAAAAATAAAATCCCGGCAACAGCCTGTTACCACGCTGATCTTTCCCATCCCAGAGGATCGGCTCGATGAGATAACCGTTAGAACCTAAATTTTTGTAGATAAGACTTTGTACCATCTGACCATTAAAATTAAAAATGTCGATGCCCACATCCAGTACCTTACCAAACTGGTTGTGTCGAAAAACAAATGAAGTTCCGTTTCTAAAAGGGTTTGGGTAATTAAATACTTCGGTCAGGTTCACATCAATCGAATCGGAAACAATGAATTCGATGGTTTCGGTGGAGGAATTGTTAAACATATCCCATGCCTTGAGTTCAAGTTGATGCAACCCGGGGGTAAGGTACGCTATCGGGAAAATGATCTTTCCTGACGTGTAACTGTTGATGTCGGGATCGAAATGCTCGTTAAGTATAATGAGATTATTGGTATTCCCGTCGATCATAGCAGTAATATCATGTCCAATGCCGCTACCTGTTACGTTGATTCCCTGCGGGTCGGCCAGGTTGACAAGCAGGATTGGGGAACTGTTGATAACAGTTCCATTTTGATATGTAGTGTCGTTTAAGAAAAGTGATATCTCCGGGCCTGTATTGTTAATGATGGATTCGTCGTAACCCCCAACCACAATATTTTTATAGTATCCCGCAGCATCCGTTACACTATCTGCCGCATAATAGCTGATTTTACCAAAACCATATTGATAAGAGATGTCTTTGGGAACAACAAACGAAAATGAGAACCTCCCATTCACAACCGAAACTTTTCCCTTCCAGAGTATCCTGTCCTGCAGGCTGAACCCAACCGGGTAACTTTCAGGGTCGTTGCCCAGGGTAAATAATTCCACCGGTTTGTCATAAAACACCGGGTACAAAATGCCGTTAAATTCCGAAAGGATACTTTTTTCGCCATCAAAATCCGAAACATGCCCACAAATTGTGACCACACTATTGGCGGAAATGGTATCCGGTTGTACACCGGCAGGTTTACCGTTGATCGAGTCGGTTACAACATTGTGTTTCGGTATTGCCAATGCCAGGGCCGGATCGCCAAGCAACACGAAATTCCTGATATTTGAATTTGAAGGTGTCTTAGCGAACCTGACCAAATCGCCAAGCCTTGGATAGTCCATGGGACTAGATCTGTATAGGGTATCGTAAATCCTTTTATTTAAAGTAAGGTTCGAGAGGGCGAAGGCAAGGCGCGTTGTAGTTAGCAATGCTATGCCACCACCATCGGGATTGAGCAATACCATCTCTCCGGCAGAAGTTAATGCAGGATTGTCGTAACGGCTAAACTCGCATGTTGCAGTAATAAACACCGGCATTTTATCGAAATTGGACCAGGAATTGATGTCGTTCATCTGAATCACATATTCATGGGCCCATCCCAATTCACCACCATGGCCGGTATAATTAATAAACAGTGCACCATCTTCTACCTGATTGTTGATCATGTCTGTTACGTCCGGATAACGATGGCCGCTATAGGTGCTGATCTGCTGGAACGCATCAAAGTATATTTTATTGATGTTAACACAGTTGTTTAGCTTTTCGATATTGGCAACAAGTGAAGTGTCGGCCTGGAAAAAATGAAGATTGTTATCTTCATCATCTGCAATAAAACAAAGCTTGTTCCTCCAATTCCCCTGCACCTCCGGACCCATATGCATGTAGTGCTCAATTTTATCAATCACATTTTCGGCCTCTTCAGGTGTTAAAACCGGCAGCCTGCCAATTCCAAGATCCACATTTCCGTATGCATCCGAACCTTCATGGGTATCCATCAGGCCGAAAAAGTCGTCGGTAACATACGATTGTGTTGGCTTTAAGGATTGTTTCGACTGGTATGTAATAATTAAGTTATTATTATTTTCAATTCTGTCCTTGGGATCATAAGAGCCATCGCCGAATAACAGGAGGTATTTTAATTCGGACGGATGTCCTGAACGGTCGTAGATCATTTTTACAAAATCCCTGATTGCAGTTGGATCCTGTGATCCACTGGAAAACTCGTTGTAAATTTTCTGGGGCGTAACAACCAGTACCTGCATCTGATCCAGCTCCTCATGCAACTTTTTGAGCCTTTCGGCCTGATCGATAAAGTCAGGATGCGTAACAATAATAAAATCATATTCACCAAATGCATGCAAGTTCTGGTTCTCAACATTGCCCACCAATTGTGGTGTCAAAAATTCGGTGCCGTCAAAACCGATGAATTCTTTTAAAGTATCGGTGGCCACTTTAAACCAGCATATTTCAGTTTCATAGTTCCCATCAACAGCCTTAGGTTTCAGTGGATTTGTAACATCCCAAATGCTCAGATTTTCCAGACTTCCGGATATTACAAACTTCCCGATTTTACCTTCACCGGTGGCATGCGAATTTCTGAAATCCATCTGTCCACTGGTAAATATCAAATGCCGCATCGCATTTACTTCGATAAAGTTCAGCCACCCTTTTGAATCGTCAGCCGGCTTACTGTACAGCAAGTTAACATCAATAATTTCGCTTTCAACACCAATCCGTTTATTTTTCTGACTTGAGTTGGCATATGTAACAACCGATTGCGGATGAATTGCGGGCAAAACCATTGAGGTGATTGAATCGCCATTCACGGTAATTTTAAATGTGCTTGTAGTTGTTGATCTAGCAGCAACTTCAGTTACCATGTAAACCATTGAAGATGTATCGATGTTTGGGAAAGTAAATTGAAAATCATAGCTATGCTGATCGGTGAAATCCTCACCATACCACTGAGATCCTGATTTTATAAGGTTAATTTCCTCCGGCTCATGGAACACGAAATCATTAAAATTGGTAATGGTATCAGTTTCCGGAAATTCATTTGACAATACGCTTTCTATTCGCTTTCCGGGTTCATCACCAATGGTTAGAAAATAACAGGTTAAATCCGAATATTTATGAACTACCTGGGTAAAGGCCTGCTTCCCCGAATTAAATTCCATTTGATGGGGTGAGTCGCCATAAAAAAGGATGTAGTCACCCGGGTCGAAGGAGCCGTCCCCACCATCAGCAACCATAATCGCATTTTCCAGCAGATCATCATACCGGGAATCGCCATTTACTTCGGGCAACATGCCCCCACCATTTCCGAACAATTGTATGTTTGTGGGGATTGCCCCATCAATGTCCAAGCCCATTTCCTTGAGCTGATCATAAGAAATTTCGTAAATACCCGATTCGCTTACACCTATTTTATACCAGCTTCCTACAGCCAGGACAGAATTCTCAGCGAAATTCCCGGAACTTTTCAATCCCCCGGCAACCTCACCGGGGTACTTTTGCAGTTGTATTTTGAAACTGGTGATCTTTTCGTAATTGCCGGTTTTTTCATTGTATCTGATGGGCAGCAAAACAACCCTTGAATAGTTTTTATCCCTGATGGAAACGATCTCGGCAGATATCTCAAAATCATTACTTACCCTGTTAATATCAGGAATGGACATCAGCTTATCCTGCTCCTCAAATTCAACAGCAACAGTTTCAATAAGTGTAAAATCATAAACGAGGCCGGGTGAGGTCAACTCAAACATTTCTGAAAATACCGGAAGCAAACCATAATTGTCGGCATTCTGTGCATCGTTAAAATGGAGCGACATGATGGTGCCATCGCCAACCGGGTACTCCTGTATTCCTGTCCAGTAAATATTTCGATTGATGGCATTATCCTGTCCAAATACAAACAAAGGAATAAGCAGCAAAAAAAGATAGGTATGTTTTATGATGTGTTTCATTGGTTCTCAACAAAAAGTTTAAATTTCTAAAATTACCTGTTCAGCATCAATTTTTCAACGGCCGATGTTTGCCTTCCATCCTCTTCAGTAATGATTACGCGGTAAACATAAATCCCACCTTTTAAAAAGGAACCCTGGTTGTTTGTACCATCCCAGGCAACCGGATTGATATAAAAACCGGAACCGACGTAATGATCTGAAAGCGATGCTACCGGCCGGCCTGTCAGGTCGAAAATCTCTATCCGGATCCGAAAATCGGCATTGGAGCGGTTATGGTTAAATTTGAAATATGTTTCGTTGGTGAAAGGATTGGGATAATTGATCAGGTTATGCATCATAAGCTCCTCCTGATCAACCACCGAAAATGTCATGGAAGCTTCGGATGAATTGTTATATACGTCCCACACCTTTAGCCGTACCGTGTAGTCGCCCGGCAGCAGATCGAAAAACGGAAATTCGATCGTACCATTCTGATAACTGCCCAAATCGGCTTCATAATAATCATTCAGAATAAATGAGTTCTCCGTATCTTCATTAAGAACAGCTACGATATCATGACCAATACCGTTTCCAACCGTATTGATGCCGCTAAAATCGTAAATCTCGGCATATAAAACCGGATCTTTGTTGGTGATCCCGCCTGATTTAAACGCGTTATCGTTCATGAACAAATCAATAACCGGCCCTTCGTTATCGGCTGTACTGGTTTGGTCAAATCCGCCAACCACCACATTCTCGTAATATCCGGTTGCATCCCATTCGCCATCCTCGGCATAAAAACTCAACTTGCCGGTACCAAACTGGTAGGCGATATCTTTGGGAACAACAAATGAAAAGGTGAAATTACCTGCTGTAACCTGTGCTTTACCTTTATAGATCACATTTTTACGAAGTTTAAATGTTTTTGGCGAACTGCCCTCATCGTGGCCAAAAGTCGTTAGCTCTGATTCCTTATCAAAAACACTCGAATATAATATACCGTTGTAATTGCTTAATAGTCTATCCTCCTGATCAACAATTTTCCCGGAAATTGAAACATTTGATAACGCTTTCATGGTATCTGGAATGCTTGCCACCACCTGATTGTTAATTGCAGTAGTTTCGATTTTGTATTTCGCATAAGCCATTTTTAAGGCCGGGTCACCGATCAGGATAAATTTCTTGTCGTTGGTCTGAGATGTGCTTTCGTATTTTGCAAGCCTGATGAGATCCCCCATTGCATGATGCTCACCATGTACTGTTTCGAAGGCATGTTTGTAAAATCCACGGTTTAAACTCAGATTGGACCCACCGAATGTAGCCCTGGCCGTAGTGAACAAGGATATACCCCCTCCATCGGGATTGAGGAATACATATTCCCCGGCAGAAATCCTGCCCGGATCATCATAACGGGTAAATTCACAAGTGGCCGTAACAAACACAGATAGTTTATCCCAGTTGGTCCAACTATTGATATCCGACAGTTCCAATACACGCTCATGCGCCCATCCCACTTCACCACCATGACCGGTATAATTCATAATGAGTGTGCCTTTTTCCATCCGGGTATTGATGGCGGCATTCACCTCCGGATATCTTTGCCCTCCCGGCGTGGAAACCTGGTTATAGGCATCCAGGTAAATCTTATCTATGTTGTACCATCGGTAGGTTGTATCAACAAAATTGGCCAGTTCCTCGGCCTGTGTCATATGTGAATTACTGTTTTCATCATCAGCAACAAAGGTGATTATATTGCGCCAGTCGCCAAGCACAGTTGGAGAAGTGGCATAATGAACCGATTTGTCAACGGCGTTTTCAGCCTCCTCAATGGTTCTGACAACAAACCTGCCGATACCAATGTCTAACAATTCGTTGCTGCCACCACCTTCGCCATCATCTAAAAATCCAAAATAATCATCAGTTGCATACGAATTGATCTGATGCAACGATTCAACCGATTCGAACGTAGGAACAAAGTTACTGTTATCAGCAATCCGATTTTTAAAATCATAAGATGCATCGCCAAAAAGCAAGAGGTATTTCGGTTTATTATTGTCATCCGCCCTATCGTACAACATTTTCATGAAATCCCTGAAAGCTGTTACATCCTGTGAACCCGATGAAAATTCGTTGTAAACCTTTTGAGGGATGGTGATATGAACCCTTAATCCGGAGTTTGACTTGTGAAAATCCCCCAATCTTGAAGCCTGGGACAGAAAATCGGGATGGCTGATTATGATATAATCCACATTATTAACACTATGCAAATCCTGGTTTTCAATCTGTTCAACAAACTCAACAGTGTAGTACTCAGCGCCGTTAAAGGCAACAAACTCACGCAGATAATTTGTTTCGAGTTTAAAAACCAACGAACTGCCGGAATTACCTGTATTCACCTGTGCAACATTTAAAGGATCGGTAACCTCCCATATGGTCACACCTGTTGATGCATTTCCGATCTGATATTTCGAGATACGCCCCTCCGCAATTGAAGCAGGGTCGCGAAAAGCCATCTGATTACCTGTAAAGGAGAGGCTTCTCCATGCATTCATCGCAACATAGTCGAGCCACCCGATGGATGAAGTTGTGGATTTGTTGTATTTGACCTCAACGTTGAGTTCCGATCCTGATGCGGTGAAAGATTCCGAACCGGTTTTGGTTCTGGCATAGTCGCCCTCTGAGCCTATCGGCACAGCGGAAATTGAAGTGGTAATTAAAGGCACTCCGTTGACACTGGTAAAAAACGAACTGGAAGCCTGCGATTTTGCAGCCAGTTTTACATTGATGTGGTGATTAGCGCCGGCCAATAAATTCGGAAAGCTGAACGGGAAAGCGTATGTAGTTTGCAGGTCAAATATTTCGCCATACCATTCACGTCCCGATTTGATCAGGTTATAGTCGTCGATCTCATGAAAACTGTAATCCAGGAATTTGTTCGCAATATAATTCTCCGGATCCCCGGTAGAGTATGTGGTCTGAATACGTTTTCCCGATCCCAGATCAGGGGTGATAAAATAATAGGTGTGATCGGAATAGACATTTTTATGATGCAAAAACAAGGTATCATCATCATCATAACCCCACATATCGGGCGACTGTCCGTAAAACAGAAAATAATCCCCTTCGTTAAACTGCCCATCCCCACCATCAAACATGGCTATGGCATTTTCCTGCAGGTCATCATACCTGAAAGTATTATTGGGCTCCGGAAGCATGCCCCCACTATTGCCATACAACCTGATGTTATCGGATTTCAGGGCTTGCATGCCCATTCCCATTCCGTTTAGGTCAGCATATGTTAATTTATAAATTCCGGTTTGGTCAACACGGGCCTTAAACCAATTGCCACCGGCCAGCACCGAATGATCTGCATAGGAAGTAAGCTCATTTGAAGATTTTGTCCCTTCAATGCTTCCATCTATCTCAAGGTCAAAAGTAACCAGCTTCTGGTATTTCCCACTTCGGGCATCCAACCTGAAGGGTAAAATGGTGACCACTACGTATGCCTGACCTCTTGCTTTGGATAATTCATATGAAAGGTTAACACTATTCCCTAGCGTCACAAGGTTTTCGAGCGTTAGCATCTCAGCTTTTGTCAAATCCTGATACGTATCATTGCTGAGCGATACAACAATATTGTTGGTATTATTATCCAGTTTGATTTTTCTATTGAAAAGAGGTGCAGAATTGATATCACCCTCCCATTGCGCATCCGTAAAATGCATCCGGTTAATGGAAACATCCTCCGATAACCTTATCTTTTGAATATCCTGCCACACTATTTTAAAATGATGGGAATGTATCTGGGCAGTGGCAAATGGAGAAAAAATTATGAGTACATATAAAAATAATAGTCTTCCAAGTTTCATTGCAGAAGCAGTTTTTCTAAGTTTTATCATTCATTAAAACGGATTTGAATTAATTTTTGTTCAAACAATAAATATCTGATTGCGTTAAAATTTTGTTACTTGTGTTGCGTTAAATGATGAACTTTCTGTAACAAAATCGGATAAATTTCTCAAACGAATTAAATTATCCAATATTGCTGTTATCGTCAACTCATATAATAAGCTCACAGTTAATAGAGTTCAAATTTTTAATAAAGGTTGCGTCAATTTAATGATATCATGTTAATAAAGTGTAAATTCCTGTTTTTAACTATTGCCACGCTACTCATTTTCCCATTTGTGGCAAAAGGACAGGATTATACCTATTCGCAGTTTTACGCCAATCCCCTCTATTTAAATCCCGCCCTTGCCGGAGTTGAATACTGTCCCAGAATAGCTGCGAATTACCGAAACCAGTGGCCTTCATTACCCGGGGCATTCGTTTCGTACAGTCTGTCGTACGACCAATTTGTTGATGTTGTGAAGGGAGGCGTAGGTGTGATTCTTAATTACGATAAATCAGGAACAGCAGCAATCAATCAATTCACCATAAGTGCCATGTATGCGTACCGCTTACGGATCAGTGAGCGCTTAAGCGCCAGCTTTTCATTACAGGGTGGCTTTGGGCAGAGAAATGTTAAATTGGAAGACCTTATTTTAGACCCCTCAACCGGCCAGGGTGGAGGAAGTCCTGTTCAGCCAGTATTGGAAAATTTCGATGGAAATGTAAACTACATGGATTTCGCCGGTGGCTTTTTTGTTAGTTGGGACGAAAAATTCTATCTGGGCGGTGCCGCCCATCACATAACTCAACCCAACATCAGTTTTCTTGACGAAAGCGATAATCAGATAAATATGAAAATCACCATCCATGGCGGGGCAAATTTTGGCTTTGACAACGGATATGGCCGGTCATCAGATGGGGAATTTACCATATCCCCAAATTTTCTTTTCCAACAACAGGGAAATTTCAGGCAAATGAATCTGGGTACATACTTAAGTTATTCTATCTTTGTCGCCGGAATATGGTATCGTCATGCATTCGAAAATCCTGACGCCGCGATCATTTTAATAGGTATTACCAGGGATAATTTAAGACTGGGATACAGTTATGATTATTCATTATCAAAACTGTCGAATGTTTCAGGTGGTGCCCATGAGGTATCGGTTGCGTGGGTTTTTGATTGCGACAAAAAAAGTAAAAGGCCAAAAGCAATAAAATGTCCGAGATTTTAGTTAATAACACTGTTTTGATAAAAAACCTATGAAAATGTTCAAAATTCAGCAGTTATCAGGATTGATTTTAATCGTATTGATTTCTATATTTTTCTCATCGTGTAAGGGAATCCTTGGTTCAAAAAACAAGGTATCGCCCACTACGGGATGGGAATACAACGAGCCGCGAAATGGTGGTTTCGAGGTTGCCAAAGCACATGACCAGGAAACCGGGCCGGGACTGGTTTTCATCGAAGGTGGTAACTTCATTATGGGTCAGATTCACGACGATCCGTTGTATGATTACAACAATCCTCCCCGCCGGGTGACCATACGCTCGTTTTACATGGATGAAACCGAGGTTACCAACCTTGATTATCTGGAATATCTGTACTGGCTCAACAGGGTTTTTGGTGGAGCCTATCCCGAGGTTTACCGGAAAGCGCTTCCCGACACTTTGGTTTGGCGCGACAGATTGGCTTACAACGAGCCTCTGGCAACACTTTATCTCCGCCATCCTGCTTACCACAATTATCCTGTTGTTGGTGTGGACTGGATTCAGGCCAGCAACTATTGCCTGTGGCGTTCCGACAGGGTAAACGAAATGCTTTTGATACGTCAGGGAATTCTTGAGGTGGATCCGGCACAAACCCCTGAAAGTAATTTTAATACCGATGCCTATCTTGCCGGTCAGTACACCGGATTGGTCAACAGACCGCTGCAAGACCTCGACCCAAGTGGCACGGGCGAAAGGGCCGCCAGGATGGAAGACGGAATACTACTTCCATTATACAGGCTTCCAACTGAGGCTGAGTGGGAATACGCTGCCACAGGCCTGAGTGGCAAATTTGAAAATATTACCAATCGCCGGGTTTATCCATGGGATGGGCATTTAACCAGAAATACAGACAATAAAAAATATTATGGCCAGTTTAATGCCAATTATAAAAGAGGAAGAGGCGACTATATGGGAGTTGCAGGTAGCCTGAACGATGGCGCCGACATTACCGCTCCGGTTGGCACGTATCCTCCAAATGATTTTGGCCTGTATAACATGGCCGGCAATGTAGCTGAGTGGGTACAGGATGTTTACAGACCGCTCAGTCATGAAGATGTTTCAGATTTCAGCCCGTTCCGTGGTAACGTTTTCACAACACCTGTACTGGATGAAGAGGGCTTTTATGCCGAAAAAGACAGCCTTGGCAGGATGCGCTATCGTGAAATTACAGTGAACGAAGCCGAAGGCCGTACTAATTATCGTGAGGCCAATAACATCAACTACCTCGATGGCGACAACAAATCGATTGTTGACAGGACAATCTGGCAACAGAATGTAAATAACCAATCGTCAACCACCAAGATGTACGAATATGGCAAGACAACGCTTGTGAGCGATAAAGCAAGGGTTTACAAGGGAGGCTCCTGGAAAGATGGCCCCTATTACCTGAGCCCCAGTGTGAGAAGATTTCTTGATGAATCGAAGGCCACTGATTTCATAGGCTTCCGGTGTGCAATGGACAGGGTTGGAAACCCGATAACAAGATAAAAATATGAATTACAGTAGAAATCCCGTTGCAAAAAAATATTGCAGCGGGATTTTTTTTTGCCTTACTTTAGCTGATGATTTCCAATAACCTTTACAATTTTCTAGTAATTAACTGATGATACAAGCTGGCATTGACCAAATTTATGATCTTTTTCGCAAGCATCCCGAAATCTCTACCGATTCCAGAAAGAACATCCCGGGTAGCCTCTTTTTTGCGCTGAAAGGAGAAAACTTCAACGGCAATACCTACGCCATAGATGCACTGGACAGGGGAGCAGCATATTCGATTGTGGATGATAAAACGTGTGCAAACAAGCCCGGGTGTATTTTGGTGAATGATGTCCTGCTAACCCTGCAGGAGCTGGCAAAACATCACCGCCGGCAATTTGATATTCCGGTAATCGGGATCACCGGTTCCAACGGAAAGACCACCACCAAAGAACTCACAGGTGGTGTGCTAAAAATGAAGTACAACACTTTAGTTACCCGGGGAAATTTAAACAACCACATCGGCGTTCCGCTTACCCTGCTCAGGATCACCGGTGAAACCGAAATTGCCGTTATCGAGATGGGTGCCAACCATCCGGGTGAGATTGCCGCTTTATGTAAGATCGCCGATCCAAACCATGGAATTATCACCAATATCGGCAGGGCACACCTGGAAGGGTTCGGTAGTTTTGAAGGCGTTGCCGGGGCCAAAGGCGAGCTATATGAACACTTAATAAATAACACCGGAAGCGTTTTTGTGAATGGGGATGACCAACTACTCACAAACATGGCTGCCGGATTAAAAAACATTACTTACAGTTGCGCTAAACGTGCCGTTACCCGGGGTCGTATTATTGATTCGTTCCCTTTTCTGAATATTGGATACAACAGCGGTAACGAAGAAATCACCATCAAAACAAAATTGGTTGGCGACTATAACCTATACAATATCCTGGCGGCAATCGGTATAGGTAGCCATTTCGGCGTTCAACCGGAAGCAATCCGGGAGGCCATCGAAAACTACAGGCCGGATAACAACAGGTCACAATTTTTAGAAACCAAATCCAACAAAATCATCCTCGATGCTTACAATGCCAACCCAACCAGTATGGAGGCCGCAATCAAAAATTTCATGGAGTATCCCTTGCCTGATAAAATGGTGATTCTTGGGGATATGCTGGAACTGGGAGGTGAAAGTACAGGTGAACATCAACAAATTATTGAGCTGCTGATTGGTGCCGGATTCCGCAAGGTTATCCTGGTTGGTGATATTTTCTCATCCATCGAAACACCACCGGATTTTTACAAATTCGAAGATGTGAAGCATGCTGGTGAATGGATCCGGAAAAATCCGGTTAAAAACAGAAGCATATTACTTAAAGCATCCAGAGGTATTGGATTGGAGAAGTTGTTGACGTTGCTGTAATACTACCTACTAAACAGGAAACAGGAGGCATCGTCCGTCAAAGACGGACATGCCCACGGTATAGCTTTGGAAACCGTAAAGCCTAATCCACCCTACTGTTACCCGAAACATTAATCAGGTATTCACCACCATAATTCATCTTATCCAGCGTAAATATCCGCTTTTCCGGCCAGTAAATTTTGCTTCCGTCTTTTTCCTTAACAGCGATCAGGCTTTCTCCCATTTGCCTGTGAAGATCATGGACAGACTGTTGCTTTAAACGGCAGGTGTAGTTGAGCCAATTATTAGTCTCCGTTTGGGGAACTGTCCTTTCGCCCGGTTCTGAATTTGATAATTGGCATTCGAAACTGGTCTGGCAAGTTATTCGATTCACCAGTATAAAACCAAGCGGATACCAGATCAGGGGATAATTAGCTGTGGCTTCAACAGATACCACATCGATGGTTTTCCCACCGGCGCATGACCATGAGAACAATTTAAACACCAAGGGGTCGCCGTAAGCAAATCCATCTTTTTCAGGTGTATCGGGATCATCAGCCCAAACAGGAAATATGACTCCGGTGTTATTCTGGAAATATTCAGCGCCGGCGCACTTCATCCCGCCGATGTCATCCATGTAGAAGGCTCCGATGTAATCACATTCATTCACGCCAATTCCATTAATGGAAACAGATGAAATATCATCTATTGTAATCAGCATAGGATTCACACTTGTATAATAAGCCGAATCCCAGGTGGGAGGGAAGTCACATTCAAATTGGGAAAATGCAAACTGTACCTGAAATATCAGGATAATGGAAATAATAATTTTGTAAAAAGCACTTTTTGCTACTGTTGGTAAAAATGTAACTGGTTTCATCTTTTGTGATTTTAAATTGTTAAAAATAAACGTTATTTTGGAACTTTATTAAAATAACTTCTCCGTGTTTGATAGCATAAAGGAATTTTTAAATGTCATAATGTTGTACAATGATGCTTTATGTATCCATAAGGCTTGATAAGAC
>JABMQA010000410.1 GCA_013203545.1 Bacteroidota bacterium | reverse complement strand
GGATCGGCATACAAAGCTCTTATTTCATTTCTATCACATCAAAATAAGAAATAGTCCTAATACATTTTATGCAGATGCTAAGAGGAGAAATCTTACCTTAGCCGGCTAAAAATTCTTCAATATTTAAACATTTGTTATGAATACACTCGGTAATTTAATCTGGTTAATTTTCGGTGGTTTCCTGATAGCCCTCGAATATGTGATTGCAAGCCTTTTACTCATGATCACCATTGTAGGAATTCCATTTGGCGTTCAAACATTAAAACTTGCCACGCTTGCCCTGTGGCCTTTTGGTAAAACCGCTGTTTCGCGCCCTGCCACAACAGGCTGTTTATATACCATTATGAACATCATCTGGATTTTTATAGGTGGCATCTGGATTGCACTGACCCATGTTGCTTTTGGATTACTGCTTTTTATCACCATCCTCGGTATACCTTTTGCCCGTCAGCATTTTAAGCTGGCCACACTGGCGCTTACACCTTTTGGGAAGGATATTGTGGATGTGAGGTGATGTTCTAACAGTTAGTATCCACTACCCGGTAAAATTATCTGGTGCTTAGTTAAAATATCTTGTGGGTAACTGATAAACAAGATTATCAATTATTTTGTCTTGATCATTTTACCACATTGAATCTCATCTTCAAATTGTATTATGTCATTATTTGCAGGGCCTAATTGCCCCCATATTCCAATAGAATCAAACATGATGCTTTTTTGAAAAATATGGTTCTCCGAAATGAAGACATTTTGTTGGGCATTCCAGTTTTTAATTTTTCTTTCCTGTGCGGTAATAACATTGCTATAAAGAAAAATAGAACTAGCCATTAGGTAAAATAAAATGCTATTTTTCATAATGTATGATTTATGAGTCCGGTTAAACCAATTTTATAGTAGCTGTAAAGATATGTTGTTTTTATATATTATTGTCATCTTTTTTTTAAGTTGCAGTTATCAAATATTTGTGGTTGAAAATTCAGTTGAGGAAATAAATTATTTTTACGATACCTCGGTTTGAAATTTGCCCGGAGATTTCTGTGGATTTACTGCCGGTATGTTTCAATAGCGGCAAATGCTGATTTTGACTTACGCATAACCGGTAATGGTCAGTAAAAGGTAATACCCTCTTGCCTGCAGAAAGTAGTTCAACGTTCAGTTTCTGGTATTCGGTTTAAAACTTCTTTGCAGTCAGGATTTGTTTTCTAACCGGATGTTGTTAATTTTGCCTCAAATCACTAAAAAGTTAGGACTATGAAAAAATTGTTGACCTTATTAAGTATCGTATTGCTTTTTGCCTCAACCATTTACGCGCAGGGAACTGCCGTTGAACGTGCTGATATAAATAAAACCGATGAAGATAGTGTAAAGCAGGGGTATTGGGAAGATGTTAATAACAGGGTTAAATCGGTAGGATATTATGTGGATGGCGAAAGAGACGGAAACTGGATTATCTATCATCCCAATAATATCGTTAACTGGGTAAAGTCGTATAAAAAAGGGAAGCGAGATGGCCTGTTTCTCCAAATTGACAAAAAGGGATATTTAGTTGGTGAAAATTATTTTAAGGACGACATGTTGCACGGGCCCTTAAAAAACTATGAACGGGGCTCTAGGCTCATTCTCGAAGAAAATTATGTTAATGGTAATTTGGATGGTGTAAAAAAGGCCTTTTATACCTCAGGAAAACCCCAGGAAGAATCATTTTATATCAAAGGTTTGAAATCCGGTACATCCAAATGGTACAATCAATCGGGAAATGTGATTGCCGAGTACACTTATAAAGATGGTAAGTTTGAGGGTGTGCAGAAAACCTTTTATGATGATGGTTCAATTATGTCGGTAGAGATGTATATTGATAATGCCCGCGATGGGATGTATAATGAATTTTACCAGGACAGTACGCTTAAAGTCGAAGGTAATTTTAGCAATAGTCTAAAGGATGGTGCCTGGATAGAATATGACGAGGGTGGTAATATAGTTAGTGAAACCAAATACAAAAAGGGCAATCCAAAATAAATTCATATTTTGAGAAAAGTCAACAATCCGTTTCGCGGGACGCCGGGGTACAATTGTTTTGGTTGTTCGCCCGACAATCCCAATGGCCTTCACCTGCATTTTATCGATGAAGGCGAATATCTTACGGCAGCGTGGGAGCCTAATCCTGTTTTCCAGGGATATCATGGCGTTTTGCATGGTGGGATTCAGGCCACTTTGATGGATGAGATTGCCAGTTGGTATGTTTATGCGAAACTTGAAACTGCCGGGGTTACCTCCAAAATGAATGTTAGGTATAAACAACCTGTTTACGTTAACAAGGGCAGCTTGTTGTTGAAGGCAAAATTGCATGAGCGGCGTCGGAATCTTGTGGATATAGATGTTGTACTTCTGGATAGCGACCAAAAAATTTGCGCCACTGCCATGGTTCAGTATTTCACTTTTCCTGAAAAGGTAGCCAGGGAGCGTATGTATTATCCCGGACCGGAGTCCTTTTTTAGCGAATAAATTACAACTCCCTGCAAAGCTCCTCAAACAGCATGGGCCATTTCACATCCGTTGCTTTTTTTCCGAGCCTGACGATGATGATGTTTTTTTCCGGAAAAATATAAATATATTGTCCAAGCACCCCTTTGGCATAAATCGCACCATCTTCTTTAACCCGCCATTGATAGGTGTATGGATGGCCCTGTGAGTCCTTTGAATCATTTATGATGGATGTTGATTTTTTTACCCAGTCTTTAGGTAAAATTGTTTTTCCGTTCATTTTACCATGATTCAGATATAACCTTCCGAACTTTGCAAAATCTTTTGCCCTTGCATTGATACAGCAAAATGCCTTGATCTGCTGATGTTTTTTACTGTCCACACTCCATGAGGCATCATATTCCATACCCAGGGGTTTCCAGATTTTTTCTTCGAGGTAAACATTCATTTTTTTTCCGGTGGCCCGTTCCAATGCCATCCCTAATAACTGGGTATTTACACCGATGTAATTGTAACTAATATCCGGTTTTTCTTCGATTTTAATCTTACCGATGTATTTATTCAGGTTTCTGCCATAGTAATATTTAGCCATATCGGCAAATGGATTGGAATACCCCTCATTGAATTTAATGCCGGAACGCATATTCAAAAGATCTTCCAGCCTGATATTTTCAAAATGGGGATCATTAT
>JABMQA010000409.1 GCA_013203545.1 Bacteroidota bacterium | reverse complement strand
GCAAATAATTGGTGTAAAAGTCGGTTGTGCCAATGTCGGTTCCGATATTCTGACCGGTCAGAAACAGGTTGCCGCCATTATCCATATAATTCTGCAAGATATTTCTGTCGGACGCTGTAAGTGTGTTCTCATCCATATCACCTGTAAACCAGATGATGTTTGCATACTCCCGGGGCATCAACTCGGGCAGATCACCCCGAAAGGAGATGTCATAAGGGTTAACAGTAAGTTCCAGATCATCAAAGGTTTCTATGTAATAGTCCTCGTAGTTATCCCCTCCGTCATCATCAATCAACAGCAGATCTCCTTTTCCGATGAAGAGTTGAAATTCCAATTCGAAACTGTGGCCATATTCAGCGCATCATCAACATTTTGAGAATGGTCTAGTATTTCGCGGATCAGACGGGTAACAAAAATGGTATCTTTGGTTGGATCGGATGCATATTGCACTGTAGCCACCGATGCCAGGCCGGCGATTACGCCATACTCATTGATGCCATCGGGAGCGAAATAGGGTGAAAGTAAAAAGGGCAATTTCTGGTTGAATTAAAGGTTGAGGTAATTGGTGCCGTAGCTATATCCCAGGTCACTCATCCGGGTAAATGCCAGTGATTTACAACCATCGGGCGGATTGTATTTTCCTACCAGTACATCGCATGGCGGGTTGTCAAAATTCCTTCCTGACAAGGGTGTGATCAAATCTCCCCGAGCGGTAAAAAGTGAACAATTAAACCCTTCGAAATTATTGAAATTCCCACCCGTGAACTGATCATCGATCCAGTCGAGTAAATCCCTGTAGTCCCCGGTGTATTCGATCTGGTAATATTCCCCTGTTTTATTCAGACTGTTGATTGTTGCGGTGGTATCAATGCTCCCTTTAAAAAATGAGCCAAAGTTGATCAGGCCCTGACCAACAGCGACGGTTCCTGATTGTAGTAGCACAAAAAGGAAAAATACGAAAATAATTTTTGAGTTTTTCATGTTTACCTCCGCCGACCTAAATTTCTATCTGATAAAATTTAATTGTAAAATAAACACATTCCGGGGTGTTATATTATACTCAATTTCCCGATGGATGGAATACAAGCAGGAATTGTTCGTTCTGTTTAACGGTTGAAAATTGGTCCTGGATCCCGGATAATAAAAGTAAACCGCTCAACATATTATTTTATTTACTTTTGATGCAAAATTTGATGCGGATGGGTGCTGCAAGGCAAAATATTAAAATAGGGATTGTGTTGCTGATGCTTTTTACAGTGCAGATAAACTGTGCAATGTCTCAAACCTACGATTCAACCTTTTACCCTGCCGATTCCAATGCTATTTTCTTCTTCCATAACAGGCTTGATGTAATCAGCCCGTTGGAATTAACGAGCCTTGATACCACCCTTGTCGATTTTGAGGAATATGGCCCGGTCGCGAAACTTTATCCATTTTATGCAACCCTTGGAAATGTTGGTTTGGCCTATAAAAATCTGGATTTTTCAACCAACCGGGCAACGGGCTTCAATTATGGAGTAGATGCTTTTAATGCTTATTACCTGTTTGATTCAGATATTGATTACTATGTCAATCCCCGACCTTATACCGAAATCGGGTACATTACCGGAGCCAAAAAGGAGCAATTATTTAGGTTAACACATGATCAGCGTATATTTAAAAGATTGACATTCGGATTGGATTTTGATTTGATCAATTCGCTGGGATCTTATCAACGGCAAAAATCAGATAATAACCGTCTGGCTGTTAAAATGCACTATTTTACCGAAGATTTGAGGTATGGTATTATCGCCAATTACACACACAGTAAAATAAAAGTCAGGGAAAACGGGGGCATTTTATACGATAGCATTTATGAACAGAACCTTGAACCATCCAGATCAATCATTGCCGTAAAACTCAGTCGTTCCGAAAATTTATTGAGAAAATCAGGTGTGTATCTACAGCAATATTTTCAGCTTTCGCGAAAGAATAAAAGAATACAGGATGATACGCTTTCACCGAAAAGAAGAATAAATTTGAAATTCGGCAGGATTTCACATTCGTTCAGCTACAAGCGGTATTCACAGCTTTATACGGATGAGCTTCCGGATACGAATTACTATCATAATATTTATGTCGATTCTACCTCAACCTACGATACGGTGTTCTTCCAAAAAATCGAAAATACTTTCTCGTGGTCTAATGCCGATTACCTTGACAGGGTCAACCCGCAACCGTTTGTTATTCTGTTCGGTATTAAGCATCAGTTTGCAAAAGTGATCGACACAGTGAGTACGGCTAAATTCGAAAACCTGATTCCTTATGCTGAAATTAAGATCAGGCCGCTTCCATTACTTCGTGTGGAAGGTAGGGGATCCTACATTCTTACAGGGAATGATTACCAGGGGGATTTTGATTTATCGGGCCTCGCCACACTCGAAATCATGAGAAATAAGCCCTACAAAACTGAAATAAATTTTGGAATGGAACTCGACAACCACGCAGCGCCGTATTTTTTTCAGCACTACTTTTCCAACCATTTTATTTGGGACAATGGGTTTAATAAGGTGAATACCAGTAAGGTTTCGGCATTTCTTACCCAGCGCAGGCTTAAAGTGGGATTTGATTTGCTCAAAATTCAGGATTATATTTATATAGGGGCTGATACACTTCCAAAGCAGTTTGGACAGTCGGTTGAAATTTTAAAGGCTTATTTATACAAACAATTTAAACTTGGTAAATTTGACATCGACGGCAGGGTAGTTTACCAGAAGGTATCTGAACCGGATATTATCAGACTACCTGAATTTATGGCCTATTTCACATTTACCTTTAACCTTAAAATGTTTAAAGGTGCATTGCATACACGATCGGGATTTGATGTCAACTACTTTACAAAATATTATGCCGATGCCTGGATGCCGGCCATCAGGAGTTTCTACATTCAGGACAACAATGAAATCGGGGGATTTTTCCACATCGATTTCTTCATCGATTTTAATGTAAAGCGAACCCGTTTCTTCATGAAAATGCAAAATATTCTTGCTGGGTTCGGAGAGAGTAATTTTTACCAGGTTCCCCACTACCCGATGCAGGATATGGGCTTTAAATTTGGTCTTTCATGGCGCTTTCATGATTAATATTATAACCGGTTGATGCTACATCCCAAATCGAAATACCGGGTTTTTTCAATATTGTTTCTTGTCTCCGGATTTGCGGGTATCATTTACGAATCCGTCTGGACGCAATATATCAAGCTGCTTGCCGGACACGCTGCTTTTGCGCAATCATTCATTCTTGTTATTTTTTTGGGTGGACTGGCTGCCGGGGCCTCGCTGGCGGCAAAATTTTCCATCAAGCTGAAAAATCTATTTCTGTTTTACGCTTTAATCGAAATTGCCATTGGTCTTCTTGCGATGCTTTTTCATCCCGTTTTTATTGGTGTTGAGGGATTATTATCAGGATATATTTATGGGTATTTTCCTTTGTTTTGGTCCGATTTGATGAAGTGGGGGTTTGCTTTACTGATAACCATTCCACAGACTATGCTGTTAGGTGCGACCTTTCCTTTGATAACCGGGGCTTTGACAAGACAAGAGGTGGAAAAGGATGGAAATATCGTGGCGCAATTCTACTCGGTAAATTCATTGGGCGCAGCAGCAGGTATTCTTGTCAGTGGCTTTTTCTTAATCGAAAAATTCGGTTTACCCGGAACAATGTTGATAGCCGGAGGGGTAAATATTTTGATTGGGGTTGTGGTACTTGTATTTTTGAAATTGCGGATTTATGGTGTTAATAAAAAAAATATTGTGCACGGTAGAGACGCACGGCCGTGCGTCTCTACCGTGCAACACATTCCCACTGTTGTGCCCAAAACACAAAAAAAAGGATTCATCATTTATATTTTCATTGCAGCATTTTTCACCGGCACCGCATCATTTATCTATGAAATAGGATGGATCAGGATGCTCAGCATGGTGATGGGCAGTTCGGTACATGCCTTCGAACTGATGTTGAGCGCATTTATCCTGGGGATCGGTATCGGATCATATTGGATCAAATACAGGATCGACAGCATGAAGCGACCACTAATTTTTCTTGTCAGGGTACAAATTGTGATGGGAATCCTTGCCATTGGATCGCTGGTAGCCTATTCTTTTTCCTTTAACATGATGTCGTGGTTGTTGCAAAATATTGAAAGGGATGGCCATGGGTATTTTATCTATATGGTTGTTGGTTATGGGGTTGCTATGCTGGTGATGTTACCGGCAACTATTTGCGCAGGAATGACCCTTCCACTGATGATAAAAATACTAAACCGTGGGGCTTATGATGAAAGAAATACCGGCAGGGTGTATGCCTTGAACACCCTTGGTGGGATTGCCGGCGTACTGGTATCCGTTCATATTATAATGCCTTTGTTAGGCCTGAAGAATATGATGGTCACTGCAGGAATTCTTGATATGGCGGTGGGAATTGGTATGCTCACCTTTAACCGCCGTGCGGATAAAATCAAACCAGTGTGGTACATGATTCTTTTGTGTATAATCATTTCTATTACATCATTTGTATTTCTACGTCTCGATCCAATAAAAATGGCTTCCGGTGTATACAGGTATGGTGATATTGTTACAACCAACGAAATGTTGTTTCATGAAGATGGAAAAACATCCACGATATCGGTTTATCAAACCCCAAATGGAAATATTGTTCTCTGTACCAATGGTAAACCCGATGCCAGTATCAATATCTATCGGCAGGTTTCGGGGGATGAGGCCACACAGGTTTTGCTTTCCGCATTGCCATTGTCGCTCAACCCCAACATCAGAAATGCAGCAATCATCGGACTGGGATCCGGTAAAACTGCGCATGTTACATTGATGAATTATAACCTCCAAGAGCTTCATGTTGTGGAAATTGAACCTGCTGTTGTAGAAGCTTCCTGCTTTTTCAATGATTATAATTTCAATATTTTGAATGATGAAAGATATGCCTTGCATATGGGTGATGCCAGAACCTTCTTTCAATCCGGCGCCGGTACTTACGACCTGATCATTTCCGAGCCATCCAATCCATGGATCAGTGGCATTGCCAGTTTGTACTCGGCTGAATTTTATAAAATGATATCCGGTAAACTTACAGATGATGGCATGTTCGTCCAGTGGATGCATATTTACGAGATGGATATGCCGTTGTTGGCTTCCGTTATAAAGGCATTTTCCCCATCCTTTAATGATTATGTTATTTATTTTCTGGATGATGGTGATATCGCAATTATCGGCAAAAAGGAGGGCAGAATACCTGGACCCGGTAATGCTGTATTCCTGAATCCTGAGATGAAAGTTGAACTCTCAAAGTTGGGATTGGAAAATATGGATGATATTAATCTCCGGTACCTCGGTAATAAGAATATGCTGGATGGGTTTTTCTTTTCGTATGCCAGCCCTGTAAACAGCGATTACTTTCCGGTACTCGAATACCAGGCCGGAAAAATAAGGTTTTTGCAGGAGAGGGCATCGGGCTTGCTGGGGATGCTTGAATATCCTGCGCCAATTCTAAGGTCACTACAGCAAATACCACCCATTGAAATCGATAACCTGGGATCGAATTATACATTTAATATTGCACAGGATTTCAGGGATGCCCTTGAAATTTACCATACTTTTCATGCGGACTCAACCTCGTTGGGCAGGCAAGGAAAACTGCGATATCACCTGTTCATTGCCAGAAAGATTGCCGGAATGATGACCCTGAGCGATTCGATAACACCGGATCAGCACTGGTTACGGGACCTGGATACCTTTGCCGGAATGGTCATTCCATACCTCCAACAGGATCAGCTTATTGATATCTGGGATATTATTACAACATCAAATGGTTTTCGGTATCTTCCAACTGAAATAAAGGGAAGGATTGATTTGTACAGGGCAGTGAGTGCCTGTGATTATGAAAGAATTATCAGGTTAACCGGTGACCTGAATAACATGGATGAAATAGAAACTGAATCCTATGATGGATACCGGTTGATTGTTACTATTTGGGCAAATCTTATGCTATACCATCCGGATAATGCTTTGACGCTGAGCTTGAAATTTGAGCAGGATACCGAAATGCCTGTTATTTTGCGCCTTCTGATAAACCAGGTGAATTCAGCAGGGGTTATGGACAAACGATAAGAAACTGTCTAAAATTGACGGGGTTAATCAAATCTAAATAACATTTATAGGCAGCTTCCGAATTAATTTGTCGAAATGAAAAATCCCATTAGTTTTGTACCCGAAAAATTTGAAAAAAAACATAGCGTATGAATCT
>JABMQA010000408.1 GCA_013203545.1 Bacteroidota bacterium | reverse complement strand
TATGTCAGATTCGGCAATGCCCATTTTAACAGCCTTTTTGTTATTCACCGGTCTGCAGTTATTTATTTCAGGATTAATGTCGGATATGATTTCCAAAATATATTATAAAAAAGACCAAACACAATCCTATTTCATTCATGAAATTATTGAAAATATTGCTGAACATTGAGTTCGATTAATTGGCAGATGAAACAGACCATAGATAAAAATATTCTACTTATTGCTCCCCAACCATTTTTTCAATGGCGTGGCACTCCAATAAGGGTTAATGTTAACCTCCAGGCATTGACCAAACTGGAGTATTCTGTGGATTTGCTAACGCTCCCTATTGGTGAAAAACTTGAACCGGAGGGCGTGAATATAATTAGAGTTGCCAATCCTTTTCGAATTAAGCAGATTCCAATCGGGCCGTCATTGTATAAGTTCTTTTTCGATTTCTTCATTTTATTTAAAGGGTTTCAACTGATTCGAATAAAAAAGTATCTTATTGTTCATGGAGTTGAAGATGCTGGAACAATTGCGGTTATTTTGAGCCGGTTCTCTGATAGTAAGGCGATCTTCGAAAAACATTCTGATCCTGTTTCACATCGAAAAGGGTTTATTAAAAATGTATTGCTTGGCGTTTATGCCTATGTTGAGAAGTTAACTGTTAAATATGCCCAGGCTGTTATTTGCACAGGTCCCGGGCTGACAAAACAGGTAAAGCAAATGGGAAATAGCACGCCGGTTTTTAATATTTCTGACATTCCCTCTTCACATAAACAACCTTCGGACGATCAGGTTATGAAGGTACGGCATGAATTGCAGCTTCGAAAGGATGAAGTCCTTATTTCATTTGTGGGCTCATTTACACCATACCAGGGAATTGATCTATTGATGGATACAATTCATGAAGTTTTGAAAAGCAGCCCCATAGCCAGATTTGTACTAATCGGTGGTAAAGCGGATGAAATCAACAAATGGAAAGAAGTGTTCAGACAGCAGGGAATCCTTAAAGCAATAAATTTTACCGGTATGGTGGCCCCTGATGAGGTACCGATAATATTGTCGGCGTCTGACATTCTGATCTCTCCCCGCACAAGCGGGGCTAATACACCACTGAAGTTACTTGATTATCTAAAGGCGGGCCGCCCAATTGTTGCAACCAATGCCGAGGCCAACAGGCTCATTCTTAATGATGATATGGCTATTATTACTGACCCCAATCCGGTCTCCATGGCATCAGCCATCATATCTCTGATCAATGACCCCGGCAGAAGAACGGCCATGGGGAAAAAGGGTAAAGAACTATACGAAACCAAATATAATTTCCGGATATTTGTCGAACAACTTAGAGAATGCTATCAATGCGTTTTGAACCCGGAGGCCATGTCTGATCATTACACCAGGCCTTGAAACCGGAAATGGGTTTATTCTTCCGGAATTGAAGATGAATTCATTTTCACAACTACTCAATGTAGGTTGTGCATTAAAGCAGCGTGCAAATTTCACACAAACATCTAACATAATATTTCAATCAGTTGCGCTTAATCGTTGATTCCCACCTCCATATTTATCCATGCTATGATTTA
Organism: Bacteroidota bacterium; assembly: GCA_013203545.1. Classification (GTDB taxonomy): domain Bacteria; phylum Bacteroidota; class Bacteroidia; order Bacteroidales; family 4484-276; genus JABMQA01. The sequence goes on along the minus strand of JABMQA010000408.1, from coordinate 1,567 downwards.
AGGGCCGCCATTGACACTTTGCGGTTGAATCTTTCAAAACTCGACCGGAAGGCTATTTGTATTGGGATATTGACGGAAGCAACAGGTTATAATTATTACGAAAAAATAAAGAAGAACCCGCAAGAGTCATTCAATCCGGATGTTGAGATCAGTACATTGAAAAATGCAATATTAATCAGGGAACCCGGCTATCCTGATCTTTATCTTTTTCCTGGTCGTCAGATCATTACTAATGAGAAAATTGAAATTTTGTGTCTGATGGTTGACCTTAATATTGAAAATGGATTACCGGCCCGGGAAGTAATTGATAAAATCAGACTGGAGAATGGTGTGCCTGTATTGAGCTGGGCCCCGGGTAAATGGTTTTTTAAGCGGGGCAAAATTGTCAGGAAGCTTATCGATTCAGGCAAATCCGGCTCTTTGCTCCTCGGGGATACCAGCTTACGCCCTGCTTGCTGGCCAAAATCCACTCTTATGAGAAGAGCGGGCCGTAAGGGCATTGCTGTAGTATGTGGATCAGATCCTTTGCCTTTTGGTGGCGAAGAGCAGGTGATGGGACGGTACGGAACCTTTATTGATTGTGAGTTTGATGTAAACGATCCTATTGATTCCCTTCGTAATTATCTTCTGCAACCAGGCTCGGGAACAGCACCGGCAGGCAAACGCGGCGGATTGTTTTTTACCCTTAGCCGGCTGTTTAAACATGCGCAATCAAAAAAAAAATAAAGCTTCAGTAAATGAATAATATACTTTGTAATATTATTGCAGGAACGCCCGTGTTGGTTACTGGTGCAACCGGATTTACCGGTGCCCTCCTGACAAGAAAATTGGTAGAAGCAGGAGTTAAGGTTAGCGCAATTGCCAGGGAAAGTTCTGATCTTACACCTTTGAGGCATTTAAATATAAAATGGTTTCGGGGCGATATTTCTGATGAGAAAGTTATGCAAGAGGCAGTTAAAGGGCAGGAATATGTGTTTCATCTGGCTGCAGCCCTGAGGGATGCTAAAAGTACTGAACAGGATTATTGGAATGTGCATGTCAGAAGCACTCAAATCATATGTGAGGAGGTGCTATTAAATCCTGATTTCAAAAGGTACATTCATGTTTCAACCATTGGTGTTCATGGTCATATCGAAAATCCCCCTGCAGATGAAAAGTATCGGTTTGGCCCTGGTGATGGATATCAGCGTACCAAGCTACAGGCTGAAGAGTGGCTTGTCAGGTATGCCGGCGAAAGTAAACTTCCGTACACCATCATTCGCCCGGCAGCAATTTACGGACCCGGAGACAGGCGACTGCTCAAACTCTTCAAAATGGCATTGAAAACTTTTTTCGTTCTGCTGGGAAAAGGAAATTGTATGTACCATCTGATTCATGTTGATGATTTAACCAACGCGATCTTAACAGCAGCAACACATCATAAGGCTTTGGGAGAGGTATTTATAATTGGTGCCAGGGAGCCAATTGGAATTGCTGATATGGCCTCAATTGTGGCAGAGCAGTACAACAGGAAATTTCGAATTGTCAGGCTCCCGATTGGCCCGTTCTTTTTGGCAGGGGATATTTG
>JABMQA010000407.1 GCA_013203545.1 Bacteroidota bacterium | reverse complement strand
TGACAAGGGTGTGACCTTTGGCCAGTGGATTAATATCCAGGAAAGCGAAGTAATCCTCGTTTTCAGCAATTTTGTAGCAAGGGATATCCCCTTTGATGATTTTTGTAAAAATGCTTGCCATGATACTATAATATTTCTTTTGAAAACAAAGGTAGTAAAATAAAAAATTGCTGAATAATACCACTTAACTATTCAGCAATTTAACTATTTAATTTCAGTTTAATCGCGTTTAACTTCCAAAATCTCAAATGGGATGGTTCCGGCCGGGACAGTGATGTCCACTTTATCCCCTACTTTTTTCCCAAGCAAGCCTTTAGCAATGGGCGAATTAACCGATATTTTTCCAGATTTCAAATCGGCTTCGCTTTCAGGAGCGATGGTATAAACCATGGAAGCACCATTTTTAAGGTTTTTGATTTTTACTTTTGAAAGAATAAGAACCTTTGACAGATCCAGTTTTGATTCATCAAGAATTCTGGCATTTCTGATCACTTGCTCCAACTTGGAGATTTTCATCTCGAGCATTCCCTGTGCTTCTTTTGCAGCATCATACTCTGCATTCTCTGACAGATCACCCTTATCCCTGGCTTCGGCAATTTGCTTTGAAATATCCGGACGTTCCACTGTAACCAAATAAAGCAAATCCTCCTTCAGCTTCTTGAGTCCTTCTTCACTGTAATACATTATCGCTGACATAGCTAACTCTATTTTGTGTATTATAATAATAATAGAAAAAGACCCTTTCTGCAAAGGGCCTTAAAACTATTTTAATATGCAAAGGTAATAAATTCTTTTTACCTAAGCAACATTAAATTACAGATTAATTCTTGCTCCAATTGTATGAACACCATCGAAGGGATCGGTTGATTTGTAAGAGTAATCAATCGAGAAGGTTGACCCTTTTTCCTTATTTAACGGGATTGCAACTGAAAAACCGGCACTGGGCCCTGTATAAAGAGTTGTCCTGTTTTTCTTTTCAGTTATTCCATCTTCATAGGTATAGGCAGCCCTTAACATCAGATAGGATTTCAGTGAAAATTCACCACCTAAAGTAATTAGGTCTTTGGTAAATGAATTTGATTGAAATGAACCCGCAAGCGTAAATCTGCTTTCACCGAAAAGGAAATCGTAGGCCCCTCCGATAATTAGTGTAGCAGGCATTTCAAAATCGGATTTCCGCTGCTCAAATGTTGGGGAAGTTTGCGAAAACTGGTTATAAAACCCCCTGAACGACAAACCGTCACCGGTAAATTTCATAGGTGGCCCAATATTTTTAAGCGCAATCCCAAAATGAACATTCTCCATTTCACCGGTCACATACTGAATACCAGCATCAATGGCCATGCCTTGGGCACTGATATCAGCAATAGACTCCGAAATGATTTTCAGGTTAAATCCCCCATAAATACTATTGGAAAATGCTTTTGCATAAGCAATGTTTATGTTGATTAAACTGGGCGAGAAAGTTCCAATACTTCCGGTAGATGGGTCCGGGTTACTGGTATTGGTAATTTCAATCTCCCCGAAGTTCATCGACATAATTGCTAAACTCAAAACACCCGATTCACCAATTTTTTGAGAGATCCCGAACGTATTAATGCTAATATCGGCACCTCTCAGATAATCTGTATGCGCAAATATCAACTCGGTTTTAGGTGTAAAGGCAGTTCCGGCAACATTGGTGTAGATGGACTCCAGCCCTTTGGAACAGGCCACATTTGCCCCACCCCAGCCATTACTTCTGGCCCAGGGATTAATTAACAACTCTGAGGCTCCGGCCTGACCTGAACGGTCTTTGTTTCCAGCATTTAATATCCCAGACGGAAAGATTATCAATCCCGTAAGAAAGATGACTACGATATATCTATAAATATTTTTCATATTTTCTGATTTTTTTATTTTCATCATAATTTTCGGTAAAATTTTTATTAGAAGGTATTCAGGTCGATGGGCCTCATCGAGCCAAACCATTTAATTACTCTTTCACCGTAACGGCCTCCTGTTTCCTTCACATGGATCAGATAAATACCTCCGGCAATGGGAATGCCCGCAAAATTCTTCAAATCCCAATCGATAGATGTCCTGGTATTGGCATCCACTCCGTTTGTTGAAGCGCTTGGGTTTGGCACACCTGCCTTATCTACATTGTATTGTCTGATAAATGTTCCACTTATGTTGTAAATGGTAACAACACATTTTTCAGGCAGGTTAATAACCTTTACTCTTGTATCAAGCTGATTCCTTTCATATCCGGGAGCATCAGCATATGCATAATAAGGATTGGGCACCACATTAATAAGGTCGAGATCCGACTGATTTTTTGCGGCAGAATATTCTACCGGGGCATATCCTTCAATGTTAAATGCATATGATGGATAACCCTTGTTCTCGATCTTTGGATTGTCACGTTCCATGGCTGTGGAAAAATACCTTCTGTAAGGTTTACTGATTCTGATTTTTACAGTGGCTGGATTGTTTTCCGGCAACCAAATGGAATCGTAAATCCTAAAGGGTAAGTTAACCCACATACAGCTTGAGTAAAGCGCCGTATATCTAACAACCCGTGGTAAAGGGGTTGATGGTGGAGGTACACCAACCAGGGTGTCGTGCAAATACCTTCCGGCATCATACGCAGGGAATCTAAAGGTATTGTTGCTGTATGTCAAATTAACGTTATTCATAACATACACATAATGCATACCTCCAAATACTGCATTGCCCTGGTCGTCGAATACCCTGTAGGAGGGATTCCACTTCATGTCCCTGCCATTGTCGCCACTGAGCCAGGAATTCTCACCATACATAATATTCATTCGTTCACCGGTTTCGATATTAATGGCGTACCCGGGGAACCATCCCATACCTGTAGGGCTAATGTAGCTTGGGCTTTCAGGATCATCACTCGCCTCAGCACCGGGATCGGCAAAATTACCATCCTTGTCAATGGATGGCGCCCTCCTGTTGGAATACTTAGGTGCCCCACCTTCAGCAAGTGACTCGTCGTTGCTCATTTCCACAACGGGACAACGGGTCCATTTCGTTCGATCGGCTGTAACAACAAAATCGATACTGGAAATAGACTTAAGTCGGGAATTGCTCTTTGTAATATTGCTGTATGCCGGCCCGGTAAACACTTGCGTACCGGTAGCTGTCATACAATATGGGGCCCATGTTCCTATTAATATCTTTTCGTAATCCTGACCAGGATCCCAGGGATTTTCTGCTGTCATATCCCAGTCGTTGAAGTTGGGGGCTGCATCATCTTTGTACACACCCGATCTGATCCAGTTGAGCGGGCTGGCCGGAACATCATTATCCGGGATGCCAAAGAACCAAAATTCCGAGCTATCCGCAAAGTGTAATGATGAACTGATTAATCCGTTGTTAGGAATAAGTGAGTCGCCCGGATTATTAGTTTTTTCGATGGTAATTGCTATACCGAGTTCCGGAATAATCTGCTCGTTTCTTACATTTATCGTGGTATCCGAATTCCAGAAATTACCCAAGCCATCGGATAGCCTCCATTTCGCATTGGAAATCGATAACGAGTCGGTAAGGATGGTATCGCCTTCAGGGAATTTGATATAATAGGGTTGCTTTACATCGGTAAATTTCAAAGTATATGAACCGTTACGAACATTTAGCGGATCAACTACTTTAACATCCAAAGGGCCTGTTTCCAATTCATAGGTCGGATTATATACAATCGGGTAATTATCTGAGCCAATTGTGTCGGCAGGATAAACGGTGTCGTTTGTTACAATATAGCTTATCGGTGGTTTGTCA
>JABMQA010000406.1 GCA_013203545.1 Bacteroidota bacterium | reverse complement strand
GAAAAGATGATTCCTTTTTTGCCATGCTTTTATTTTTTTGATTTTTGATTTTGTTTCCCGCAGATTACGCAGATTTTCGCTGATTTTATTATCCGTGTCATCTGTTTTATCAGTGTTCTATATTTTTCCAAATCTCGCCGGTTTAAATCCTTTATTTATCAAAGGTACGAAGGCATTCATAATTAAGATTGCGAACGAAACACCTTCGGGATAAGCTCCCCAAACACGTATTATTACAGTAATTACACCAGCACCCAGGCCGAAGATCAACATTCCTTTCGATGACATCGGTGAGGTAACCATATCTGTTGCCATAAAGAAAACCCCCAAGGCTAAACCACCTGTTACCAAATGAAATATTGGGCTGATGTACATTTCAGGGTTAATTAAGTATAAAATCCCTGTGAAAATTACTACCGAACCAATAAATGCAACAGGAATTTCCCAGGTAATAATTTTTTTGATAAACATATAAATTGCACCTATTAATAAAGCAATTACCGAAACTTCACCCAGCGAACCACCTATTCCACCGATAATTCCTTCAGCGTAAGTTGGTACTTGAGACATAATATTTGAAACGGTTTCTCCGCTTTTTAAACCTTCCTTAACGATTCCCAGTGGGGTAGGCCCTGTGATTGCATCCGTCACAACCGACGAAAACAAAGGTTTTGGTATCGGCCATGATGTCATCTGCACAGGAAATGATATTAAAAGGAAAACCCTGCCTACCAAAGCAGGATTAAAAGGATTTTTCCCTAATCCGCCAAACGACATTTTTGCAATTGCTATAGAAACAAATGCTCCAATAATAATTATCCCGATAGGCAGATTGCTTGGAACATTAAAAGCAAGAAGCACTCCTGTTATCATGGCTGAACCATCTCCAATAGTGCTTTTTCCTTTAATTAGAAATTTCTGAATTGCCCATTCAAAAAACAAACAGGCGATCACAGAAATTAATATTACTTTAACTGCTCCGAGTCCAAAAAAGTAAATTGAAACTATCAGAGCAGGAATCATGGCGATAACCACGCCATACATTATTTTTTTTACCGAAGAATCTCCATGAACGTGTGGAGAACCTGAAATAGTAAGTAAATTCATATTTATGTTTCAAATCCTATTAATAAAATTCTTGGGTTTCTATTTAAACACATACAACTAAAATCATAATAATCATAATAAATCTGCGTCCTATTTTTTTGTTTGCAGCTTTAGCTGCATTAAGCTTTTCCTCTATTTCTAATTATTTGACCAACTTTATTTTTTCCAACCCGGATATAATCCAGTAGAGGCCTGTTAGCCGGGCATGTATAATGACAAGATCCACATTCCATACAATCCATAATTGAATTTTCTTCTGCAAGATCAAACATTTCGTTTTCCGAATATTGTGTTATCAACACTGGTTCTAAGCCCATAGGGCAGGCGGTAATACATCGTGCACAGCGAATACAGTTTTGAGGTTTGAAGCGTTTTTCTTCTTTTTCGTCGAAAACCAAAATTCCCGACGATCCTTTTACAATCGGAGCTTCGATTGAAACCAATGCTTTTCCCATCATTGGACCACCACCGACAACCTTTCCTGCTCCTTCAGGAAGTCCGCCGGTTTTATCAATCAATTCCAAAATTTGTGTCCCTACTCTGACCATCAGATTTGAAGGTTTTGCCAGTGTTTTTCCTGTAACGCTAACTACTCTTTCAATGAGAGGTTTGTTTTTTTGAACAGCTTCGTAAACTGCAAAAGCCGTTCCGACATTGTTTACAACACAACCAACTTCGATTGGTAATTTTCCGGAAGGAACTTCACGGTTTACTAAAGCTTTTATTAATTGTTTTTCACCACCTTGCGGATATTTAATTTTCAAAGGATGAACCGAAATACCATCGTATTGTATTGCAAGTTTGGATAATTTCTCAATAGCATCAGGTTTATTGTTTTCGATACCGATCAGGGCTTTTTTTACATCCATGCCTTTCATCAATATCGAAACTCCAATCATGAGTTCTTCGCTTTTTTCAAGCATTATTCTGTGATCGGAAGTAAGATAAGGCTCGCATTCTACGCCATTGATAAGTAAAAATTCGGCTTTTTTCCCCGGAGGGGGCATCAATTTAACATGAGTCGGAAATGCAGCTCCACCCATCCCAACAATGCCCATTTCCTTGATCTTCTGAACGATTTCTTCTTTTGAAAGCTTGATTTCATGTTTTATCTCAGTTGAAGTATCAATACTTTCATCCCATTCGTCGCCTGCAACATCAATATGAATTGCCGGAGTTTTATATCCTGTTTGAGTTATAAAATTATCTATTTTAGTTACTTTACCGGATACCGATGAATGAACATTTGAGCAAATGAAGGCTTCAGCCTTTCCTAATAATTGCCCAACTTTCACTTCATCTCCTCTTTTTACAACAGCCACCGAAGGAGCTCCTAAATTTTGTGCTAATGGAATATAT
>JABMQA010000405.1 GCA_013203545.1 Bacteroidota bacterium | reverse complement strand
ATGTTTTACCTGAAATATTCGAATCTCATTTGTTTAACACCCTGAATATCTGTATTTTTGGTAAAACAACCAAAGAAAAACACAAGTAGATTCAAACAAGTTATCAACAATAAACCATTGTAAACCAATTAATTGAAAGTTTTCTTGCAGACACGAATTATGCACTACCTTTAATGGGCATAATTTTATTACCCAATAAATGACCCGGTAATAATTACTAATAATCAAAGAACAGATTGAGTGCAAATGAAACAACTATTTTTTATTCAATAATGTATTTATTGAAATTGTTTTGAACAAAAAAATAACCATGACTTATTAAAGGCGATGTTGTAAAATGGGGGAATTATGGAAAACCTCTCATGGGAGAGCTTGTCCCTATCTACATTACCAGTTTCACCATACTATACTGATTAAAGTCGAAAAGCAACAGGTTGTTGTTATTATAAGTGCCGAGTATAACCTGTATGCAGGCATTGGCCATATAGATGCCTAAAATTCCGGGTACTACGCCTAAAACACCATTCTCATTACAACCCGGATCGTCCTCCGGATTAGGTGGCTCGGGATAAATATCTCTTAAATTATTGCCGCCTTTATAGTTAAACACAGCCAGTTGCGCTTCGAAATTAAAAATGCTGCCATACACAACCGATTTCTTTAACTCCACACAGGTATCATTCACCAGGTAGCGTGTTGGGAAATTATCAGAGCCATCGACAATAATATCGAATTGAGAAATTATTTGTATGCTGTTTTTCTTGTTTAGTATGTCATTAAAAACCAGGAAAGAAACATTGGGATTTTTGGCTTTTAAAATATCAGCTGCTGTTTCCGCTTTTGGTTTTCCAACATCCATAGCTGAATATAAAACCTGACGATGCAAATTATGCAGTTCTATTTTATCAAAATCAATGATGCCGATAGTCCCAACTCCTGCGGCACACAAATATAGAAGTACCGGGCAACCTAAGCCACCGGCACCCACTACCAGTACTTTAGCATTTTTCAATTTTTCTTGTCCCGCAATGCCAATTTCGGGAAGTATCATTTGGCGGTGGTAGCGATCTAATTCTTCTTCAGTAAATATTGACATGATTTATAAAAATGATTTGTCCCAATCTTTCCAGACCGGCTCATAATTAATACCCGAAATGAATTCTGCAATTTGATGTGCACTTCGCTCATCAGAGATTGCAAACTGTTCCAACGATCCGGTATCCACAGCATAACCACCGGGATTTGTTTTTGATCCTGCACTCATGCTGTTTATCCCAAACCTGATTATATTGTTTCTGAATTGTTGTGATTCGCGGGTTGAAATAGATAATTCAACATCTTCATTTATTAAACGGTAAGCACATATTAATTGCACAAGGTCCCTGTCGGAAACCAAAACATTTGGAGCAAATGCACCCTGAGCCGGACGAATACGTGGAAATGAAACAGAGTATTTTGTCTGCCAGTATTTTTTTTGCAAATAATCCACGTGCAGCGCACAAAAGAATGAATCGGTGCGCCAATCTTCCAATCCCAATAAAACACCTAATCCGATTTTATGCATTCCTGCTTTTCCTGTTCTATCAGGTGTTTCGAGCCGATATTCGAAATTTGCTTTCTTCCCTTTAGGGTGGTATCCGGGGTATTTTTCTTTGTGATAGGTTTCCTGATATACCAGCACGGCATAAACACCGGCAAACTGTAGTTCTTTGTATTCATCCTGCTCAAGAGGCTGAACTTCTACTGAAATATTTGCAAAATGAGGTTTTATAATTTCAATTGCTTTTTTAAAGTAATCGACATGAACGGTTTGCCTGGCCTCGCCTGTTACAAGGAGAATGTGATTGAACCCCTGTTTCTTTATTTCGGCTATTTCTAACGAGATCTCAACGGGCGTGAGTGTTTTTCTCTTTATTTTATTGTCGGAATTAAATCCGCAATAAACGCAAAAGTTATTGCATACATTGCTCAGATATAGCGGTGCATACATTTGGATTGTTTTCCCGAAACGCTTTTGTGTGAACTGCCGGCTAAGCTGTGCCATATCTTCCAGGAAAGGCACTGCTGCCGGAGAAATTAAGGCTTTAAAATCTTCCAGTGTCCTATGATTGGATGAAAGGGCCATTTCCACATCGTGCGATGATTTATTATTTATAGACTGTTTAATCTCCTCCCAGCTATACAGATTATATATTTCTTTAAACCCCATTTGTTTTGTTATTAATCTAAAAATGCAGTGAGTGGACTACTTGCTTCAGCTGTTCTTTTCGTTATTGCAAGTCTTGCTTCGTAAGCTATTCTTCCTGCTTCTACTGCTAACCTGAATGCCCGTGCCATTTCTACAGGATTTCCTGCCACGGCAATGGCCGTATTCACCAATACTGCATCGGCCCCAATCTCCATTGCTCTTGCCGCGTCGGATGGAGAGCCTATTCCCGCATCAATAATAACCGGAACATTACTTTGCTCAATGATTATCTCAAGGAAGTCAATTGTTTTTAAACCTTTATTACTGCCAATGGGTGAGCCAAGCGGCATTACTGCGGCTGTTCCGGCATCCTCAAGACGTTTGCACAAAACAGGGTCGGCATGAATATATGGCAAAACCACAAAGCCCTGTTTAGCAAGTTCTTCGCAAGCTTTTAAAGTTTCAACCGGATCGGGCATTAAATATCTGGGGTCGGGGTGGATTTCCAGTTTCACCCAGTTAGTTTCCAATGCTTCCCGTGCAAGTTGTGCAGCAAAAATGGCTTCTTTAGCATTTCGGGCTCCCGACGTGTTTGGCAACAGGTTAATATGCGCGTGTTGCAAATGCGTTAACAAAACATCGGTATTTGGTTTCATATCTAATCGCTTTAATGCAACCGTTACCATTTCGGAACCAGATGCTAATACGGCATCTTCCATTTGTTTTGGGGAACCAAATTTTCCTGTTCCTAAAAATAAGCGCGAATGGAATTCTTTATCGGCAATGATCAATTTTTTCATGTAGCAATAATTTAAATTTTTGCATCAACTCTTTCTTGTTTAAATGGGTGGTGATTGCTCCTGAAACGGCAATTCCAAAAACACCTGTTTTTATTATTGCAGAAACATCATCCAGTGTTATTCCACCGATGGCATAAATTGGAATAAGCTTCTCACAGGAAAAAACTTCTTTCATAATATTGGATATTCCATCCAAACCAAGCACTGGACTTAATTTTTCTTTGGTGGATGTAGAACGAAACGGTCCTAAGCCAATGTAATCACACTTTTCGTCTAAACGCATCATCACATCCTGTATCGTGTTGGCAGTGCCGCCGATTATCTTATTTTCGCCCAGAATTGTTCGTGCCAGTGCTATGGGTGTATCATGCAATCCCAGATGTACGCCGTCTGCATCAACAGTTTTTGCTATGCTCACATGATCGTTCATGATAAATGTGGCATTATAGGTCGAACATAGTTTTTTTACGCGTTCTGCTAAATCATGAAGTTCTTTGTTTTGGCCATTCTTGAAACGTAATTGAACCCACTCACATCCCGCATCGAGCAAGTTTTGAATATTTTCCAATTGTTCTTTACCCGTGAAACCTTGCGATATGTATTGCAGCCTAGTGTACATAATGCGTTCCTAATAAAGTTTGGTTACCTGATAAAAAGTGTTCAACGTAATTTTTGGCGTTATGACACGATGTTATTAAATCGTTACCTGCTGCCAGGTTCGAAGCTATGGCAGATGATAATACGCATCCAGTGCCGTGTTTGGGGAAAATCTCTGTCTCAGTTGGAAATATCTTTTCTATCTTATTATGCATAAAAAGATAATCAACCCCCGGCTCTTCTTTGTTATGTCCTCCTTTCAACAGAACATTGCAATATTTTGCCAGTTCCTGCGATGCTTCCATAGGGTTGTTAATTCCTGCTAAAATTCTTACCTCTTCGGTGTTTGGTGTAATCAGGAAACAATTTTCCAGCACCGGAAACAATTGTCTTCTTTCAAAATAGTTGTGAAACTGAAACCCTGCGCTTGCCCAAACTATCGGGTCCCAAATAATGAGACACCCGGGTAGAGATTGCTTTAAATCAGAAATGATTGTTTCCAAAACTTCTAAATTCTTAATCAATCCTATTTTGATGACTGAAAATGCAAATCGTTTTTTCAGTACGGAGACTTGTTTCAGAATTTCGTCTGCTTCTAACCACGTAAGGCTTTCGAACATTATATCATTCTGAACAGTAAATGCACTCAATGCACCCATGCCGCAAACCTTATTTGCTTCAAAAGTTTTTATATCGGCAAGGATACCGGCGCCTCCACATGGGTCAAAGCCGGCAATACTCAGTACACAATTATTTGCTTCAGCCATTTTTCTTTTATTCGTTTATATTTATCAACAGGATGTTCGCTTTGCCATATTGCTCCGAGCAAAGCAATTCCTGAAAATCCCAAATCTTTAACAGTTTCAATTTTATCTTCATCAATTCCGCCAAGCGCTATTATTTTCTCTTTTCTGTGTTTCAAAAACATATTCACCTCATTTAAATTGAACCTGCTTTTGTACCCTTCTTTAGAAATGCTATCGAACACGGGGCTTAAGAAACCGTAGTCAAACCGTATATCAACCTTTTGTATTTCTTCCAACGCATGAAACGAGATACTTACCGACCTGCCAGGCGTTTTATCTCTGAATGTATGTGGAACATGAATTCCTTTCAAACCATATTCTCCTGCCAGACGATAATGCGAGTGAAGAACGATTTTCTTAAAATGTCTCTCCGGAATATTTCCAATAAACTTTTTCAACTCGCTTTCAGAATATTCATTCTTTCGGAGATGAAATATCTCCAACCCTTCATTAAATAATTGACGGATGATTTCGTGTTCATCCGGTAGTGATGCCGGACTAGATATAATGATTATCATCTTACAGGTACAATTCAGCTCCCTTGGTTTTAAATTCTTCTGATTTTTCTTTCATCCCATTCTCAGCAAATTCGCGAACCTCCTGTGTAATTTTCATAGCACAGAAATGAGGACCGCACATTGAACAGAAATGGGCTGTTTTTGCGCCATCAACAGGTAGTGTCTCGTCATGGAATTCGCGTGCTGTATCCGGATCGAGCGATAAATTAAACTGATCTTCCCAACGAAATTCAAAACGTGCTTTACTCAATGCATTATCTCTGTATTGCGCCCCTGGATGTCCCTTTGCGAGATCGGCAGCATGGGCAGCAATTTTATAAGCAATTACTCCGTCCTTTACATCTTTTTTGTTTGGTAATCCCAAATGTTCTTTTGGTGTAACATAGCAAAGCATTGCAGTACCATACCAACCTATCATGGCAGCTCCGATAGCAGATGTAATATGGTCGTATCCGGGGGCAATATCGGTTGTTAACGGGCCAAGGGTGTAAAATGGAGCTCCATGACATGCTTTTAATTGCTTGTCCATATTCTCCTTTATCATGTGCATTGGCACGTGCCCAGGGCCTTCAATAATGGTTTGCACATCATGTTTCCATGCAATTTTTGTAAGTTCACCCAGTGTTTCCAGTTCACCAAATTGTGCGGCATCGTTAGCATCGGCAACAGACCCCGGACGTAATCCATCGCCAAGCGAAAAGGCAACGTCGTACGCTTTCATAATCGCACAAATGTCTTCGAAGTGCGTATACAAAAAATTCTCCTTGTGATGCGCCAGGCACCATTTTGCCATAATACTTCCACCCCGCGACACAATTCCGGTTACCCGTTTTGCTGTTAATGGAATATAACGCAGTAATACTCCTGAATGGATTGTAAAGTAATCGACTCCCTGTTCTGCCTGCTCAATTAATGTGTCGCGGAAAATCTCCCATGTTAAATCCTCAGCTTTACCGTTTACTTTTTCCAATGCCTGATAAATTGGTACCGTCCCCACAGGTACAGGGCAGTTGCGAATAATCCATTCACGTGTTTCGTGAATATTTTTTCCAGTTGACAAATCCATCAGGGTGTCGCCTCCCCAACGGCAGCTCCAAACGGCTTTTTCAACTTCCTCCTCAATACCCGACGACAAGGCAGAGTTACCAATATTGGTGTTGATCTTGACCAAAAAGTTACGTCCGATAATCATTGGCTCACTTTCAGGATGGTTGATGTTTGCCGGAATAATAGCCCGGCCTGCAGCAACTTCATCACGAACAAATCCGGGTGTAATAAATCCATTGGGAGTATTTGCCCCAAAACTGTGACCCGGATGCTGTTGTGTTAATTGCCGGTTAAGTGGCTGTTCCAACATATCAATTCTTTGGTTTTCGCGAATAGCAACGTATTCCATTTCGGGAGTAATGATGCCCTGTCTGGCATAATGCATTTGCGTAATATTTTCTCCGGTTTTAGCCCTTAATGGGTTCTTCAAATGCTGAAACCGCAAGGCATCGAGCCGGGTATCGGCTAATCGTTGCCGGCAATATTCCGATGTAAAATCGTTGAGTTGTTCCACATCACCCCGTTGCATAATCCATTCTTCGCGTAAGCGGGGCAATCCTTTTTCTAAATCAATAATAACCTCTGGGTCTGTATATGGACCGCTTGTATCGTATACACTAAAAGGAAAATTCTCTTCTGTATTACCATTTGTAAGTTTTGTAGAAGAAAGAGAAATTTCGCGCATAGCAACCTTAATGTTATACAGATTACCTTGTATATATATTTTTTTTGAAGCCATGAAGGGTCCACATGTTATTACGCTTTGGTTAAGGGAATGCTTTGTATTCATTGGATTTTTTTAAACTTTTCAGGATAGGATATTAAAAATTATGGCTTTTATAATATACAGCTCATTTAGCCCCCTTGCGTTGCCTTAATGATTAGTACCTCATCATTGTTTTTAAGGAGGTGATGACTCCGGTTTATTTTCGGAATAACAAAAGAATTCACGGCAACTGCTATTCCTTTTTGTTTTTCGGGAATCACTTCATCGAGCAATTGCTGAACAGTGCATTGCTCAGGAAAAGTTTTAATCTGATTGTTGAGTTTTATTTCCATTCCTCTCTTTATTATTGAACTTCAGGAATGGTTTGCGGAGAGAGATGATTCTTTTCCCTACGGCAGCATTACCTGCATCAGGTTTTATGGGTATTATCTCAGCCCGCAAAGGCACCCCTGTAGTTTGTGTCAAAGATATAATTATTCTTGTAATTAAACGGAAGTCTTTTTAATCTGCACAAAATATCAATGAAACTCCCCGCGGCAAGCAGCGGGGTATCAAAATCCCAACCGCACAAAACAAATCTCGCAGCAAGCTGCGGGGAACTTACCCCAAAAGAGATTAGAGTTATTGTACGATTTCGACTTGTCGTTTTGTGCACATATCACATCGTAACCCAATGCAGTTCCTATTTTTAATAAATGGTACTGCATTTCAGTATGTAAATTTTCTTCTTGTTTATCTTCCTGAATTTCGTTTTGTCGTTTTTCAATTAGCGATTCTATTTTTTTTCGTTCTTTTCCTGATAAGTAATCTTCATTATCAAGTAGCAGTTTTTGTGTTCCTATTTCAAACATTAATCCTGCAATTGCTCCAAGGTCAAGAGATAATTCGCTTTTATATTGCCTGTTCACATCAATTAAAACTTCTCTTATTTTTAAATATTCACTCCAGGAACCTAATTTCTTTTTATCCTTGAATAAATAATTAAAACCATTGATGATTGCAGTATTGGATGGAAGAATGATTGTGGGATGAAGAAAATAAAGTATGCTCGCAACTGCAGGTCCGAGACCTTTAATTTTAAGTTCGTCTAAATGAACAATTTCCTTGATGATTTGAGCTTCAGTGGTTGACTTCAAAATATTTTCTAAAAATTGTCCAAATGCAATTTTATTTTTTTCGTTTTCGTAAATATCAGGAATTCTTAACTTGGGTTTCCAATAAAACGGATGTGCTGCACCTTCAAAGACCTGTTTCTGTTCGGTGATACATGATAGTACAAACTCCAATGAAGTTCCTTTAAAGTCGTTACCAAATTTTCCGCCTTTGATGTCTTCTATAACTTGCATAACCCCTCTTCTGATGGAACGGAATGCTTTTAATCTGTCCTCGCTATTTATAAACCAGGTATTAAAAACCGATGCAGAGTCCGATTTATACCGTTTAATTATATTGTCAAGATTAGCTACCATATTAATGTTCAAATCGTATTTACTATCCTAAATGCCTGCCACTAACGAGACAAAGGTATAAATTATTTACACGTGTGAGCGTTATGTGGGCATTGCAATGTTCTTACAAATAGGGGTGGACAATTTGAATTTCAGCTAAGCAGACTTTTTATACTATTGATAGTTTCTTCAATTTCTCTATGAGTATGAGCAAATGATAAAAAGTTTGTCTCGAATTGTGAAGGGGGAAAATAAATATGTTGATAAAGCAACTGTTTGTGAAAAGCGGCAAAACGTTTCACATCACATTTTTTTGCAGTTTCAAAATCAGTTACTGGTGTATCGGAGAAAAATAATGTGAACATAGACCCGAATGCATTAACCTGTATGCCTTTGTTACGACATATTTCGAGAAGTATGCTTATAAATGATCTTGTTTTTTCTTCAAGTGCATCGTATTTTCCGGGTTCTTTCAGCTGATCGATGGTGGCTATTCCTGCAGCCATAGCAATGGGGTTACCGGAGAGTGTCCCGGCCTGATACACCTGTCCGTCAGGTGCGAGTAACTTCATAATGTCTTGTTTGCCACCATATGCGCCAACCGGAAATCCTCCGCCGATTATTTTGCCCAAAGTGGTAAGGTCGGGTTTAATGCCAAAATATTCCTGTGCGCCACCCAATCCAATTCTAAAACCTGTTATCACTTCATCGAAAATGAGCAATGAATGATTTATTGTTGTGATCTCTCTTAAAAATAACAAGAACTCCCGGTCAGGTATAATAACACCCATATTTGCCGGAACCGGCTCCACTATAATTGCTGCAATTCTGTTTTTGTATTTTCTGAAAACTTCTTCTACTGTTTGTTTATTGTTGTATGGGATGCTTACGGTGAGTTGAATAAATTCATCAGGTACTCCTGCAGAAGAAGCCCCGTGCAATGAAGAAACGCCTGAACCTGCTGAAACCAAAAGGTGATCGGCATGTCCATGATAACACCCGTCGAATTTAACGATTATTTTTTTTTCTGTATAAGCCCTTGCCAGCCTGATGGCACTCATCACAGCCTCCGTGCCTGAATTCACAAAGCGGATACGTTCGATCGAAGGCATGCACTTGCTTATGAGCATGGCCAACTCTGTTTCGCGTTCAGTAGGTGCGCCGAAACTGGTGCCCTCGTGTAACACCTCGTTTACCGCGTCAACAACAGCTTGTGGCGCGTGGCCAAGGATCAGCGCTCCCCACGACAAGCAATAATCGATGTAATTATTGTTGTCAATATCGGTTATAACTGCACCATTCCCTTTTCTTATAAAGACAGGAGATGTTTCCATCCCGCGAAAAGCCCTGACCGGACTGTTTACCCCGCCTGCCAGGAAAGTTTGAGCTTTTAAAAAAGCTTTTTCAGATTTACTTAACATAATCTGTATTATTGATTTTTCATTAATGTTTTGGCCATTTCTTTCGCATAATAGCTGATGATGATATCCGCGCCTGCTCTCTTAATGGCAGTGAGTACTTCAGTGAAAGCCTGTTGTTCATCGGCAATATATCCCGCTGCAAATGCTGCTTTGATCATCATGTATTCGCCTGACACATGGTAGGCGGCAAGTGTTTTATCTTTAAAATTATTTTTAACGGAATGGATCATGTCCAGGTAAGTATGTGCCGGTTTGACCATAATCCATTCAGTGCCTTCTTCTATGTCTGCCGCGGCTTCCTGGATTCCCTGGCTTATCGTGCGATAATCCATTTGATATGTTTTACGGTTGCCGAAAGAAGGCGATGATTGTGCAGCATCCCGAAAAGGACCGTAAAAATTCGAACAGTATTTTGCAGAGTAAGCCATTATTTTTGTTGATGAGTAATGATTTGAATCTAACAAATTCCTGATAGCTGCCACTTGTCCGTCCATCATGGCCGAAGGAGCCACAAAATCAGCGCCTGCCCGTGCATGCGTTAAGGCCATTTGCGCCAGTAGCGGCAAGGTACTGTCGTTATCTATAATGGAATTATTGATCAATCCACAGTGGCCATGATTAGTATAAGCACATAAGCAAATATCAGTAAAGATAACAGCGTTGGGAAAATGCAGTTTGATCTGAGCAATGGTTTTTGCAATAAGGTTATCCGGTTGGTAAGCTGCTGACCCTTTCTCATCTTTTAGTTTTTCTTCAATCACGCCAAACAGTAAAAATTTATTCAACCCATACCTGAGGCAATCTTCAATTTCATGTAACACCCTGTCTGGCGAGAAATGAAATACACCTTTCATACTGCTTATTTCTCTTTTTACATCCAAACCTTCCACAATAAAGAGCGGATAAATAAACTGATCCGTTTTAAGCATTACTTCAGCGGCTTTGTCCCGAACTTCCTGAGTAATCCTGAATTGTCTTAATCGTTTCATAATATTCATTTATTATTAATTAAACTTACTTGTTCTATTGTTCGTGCTGTCTCATCGCCTTTGGCTATGAATTCCAGTTGCGAAGGGATTTCATCACCATATATCGTTTTAAAATTGATTACACAGGATGGAGAGGAAAAAACAACAATATCGAAATCATTCAGATCAACTTTTTTATAATCAGATGGTATTTCATTTTTGTAAACGGTAACGGTTTTAACATGATTACCTAAAAGCGATAGTCCATCAGGTAGCATGGATAGCCCTTTGTTTGAACGGGGAATAAGAATGGTTTTGCACGTGATTTTTTTCTCTCTGAACAGATCTATTAAACCGCGCGAGCTTTCATCCTTTGCTTCAAGATCGGGAATGATGCCATACTCTGCAAGTTTAACAGAAGTTATTTTTCCGATAGATGCAATTTTAATCCCAGCTAAAATGCGACTATCACTATGAAGAAAGAATAATCGATTGAAAAAATATTGAACGGCATATCGGCTTGTAAAAATTAAATAGGTGAATTCGTTGATTTTTTGGATAACCGGATCCAGTTCTTCAAATGAGGTTAGTGTATTCAGTTCAATGAGTGGTGTATGCACGATATCGCCCAGATGACGGTATTTTTCAACGGATGTTCCGGTAATCAGAACTCTCGGGACAGATCTTTTTATAGAATGATTTAACATCACGGTATTACCGACAATGACGAGTAAAGGGGAATGAAATGTGTTTGTCTTTTTCAGAATTTCATATAGCGTTCCGGTAGTTATCAGCTGTTCGGGCAATGAAATATTCTCAATAAGGGCAACAGGTGTATTCGTAGGTCTTCCTGCTTCGATCAGTTTATTCAGAATGATGTGTAAATTCGATGCCGACATATAAAATACGATCGTATCTGTATCGGGGATGTGAATACTGCTTTCAGGATGCCCGGTGCAAAAGGCCACTGATGAAGAGATATCCCGCTGGGTAAGAGGAATGCCGGCAATGGCTGAGGCTGCAAAAGCGGAAGTGATGCCGGGAATGATCTCCACATCGATCAGTCGTTCTTTCAGATAACAGAACTCCTCACCGCCGCGGCCAAAGATCATAGGGTCGCCGCCTTTGATCCGTACTACCAACTTGCCACTGATAGCCGCTTTGTATAACAGTTCATTAATCTCATCTTGTTCTTTCAGATGCATATCTTTTCGTTTGCCTACTTTGATCTTTTCGCCTTTAAAATTTGCGAGGTAGATATCATCCAACAAACTGTCATAAAAAATAATATCTGCCTGTTGTAATGCGTGCTGTGCTTTTATTGTGAGTAATTCCGGGTCACCCGGCCCAAAGCCGGCAATGTAAACTTTCCCGTATTTTTTTCGGCAATCAATAGGAGAAAAGAGATTTCTAAGAAAAAAATTTTCTTTTTTAGCAATTATAGATAATTGTCCTTGTAAGGGATTAGTTTTAAATGGTAATATTTCTGTAATGAGTTCTGACAAACCCAAACGTTTAATTGCACAGGTGGCTGCAATCAATGCATCAATTTGCTTGTTGCGAACTAATTCAATACGTTCATCAATGGAACCCCTGATGCTGACTACTGACAGGTCGGGACGAATGCTTAGCAATTGTTCTTTTCGCTGTTCTGAGCTGGTACCTACTCTTGCGTGTGATACCAGTTCATTCAGTTTTTTATTGTCATTGCTGATCAGGCAGTCGGTCTGATCAGGCGAATCAGTTAAAGCAATGACATCAAGACCTGCCGGTAAAGGATATGGCAGATCTTTGGCTGAATGAATGGCTATGTCTCCTTCGCCTGATAGGATCGCTTCATCAAGTTCACGGGTAAAAAAATCTGTTGGCGTATTAGTAAACAGAGATATCTCTTTGTGTTTATCGCCATAGCTTTGAATTTTTAATATCCCGTATGTAACATTTGGAAGAAGCACCATTACTTCCTCAACCTGTTTGATTGCGAGGTTACTCGAACGAGTTACTATTTTAAGCCT
>JABMQA010000404.1 GCA_013203545.1 Bacteroidota bacterium | reverse complement strand
TTATACAAATCCTTCATCTCCTCAACAAACCGGGTTCGGATGATGATATGAAGGTGTGGGTTAAGCCTCCTGGCCACCTGCGTGATCCTTCTGATATCTGCCGAATTGGGAAGGGTAACCACCAAAATCAGAGCCTTTTCGGTGTTGGCATGCTGAAGAACAACCTCCTGGGAGGCATCACCATAAAACATGGGCTCACCTTTGGATTTTTCTGCCCTTACCGTTTGCGGATTCAGTTCAATGATCACATAGGGAATATTGGCATATTTAGCCGCCCTCGAAACGTTTTTACCATTCACACCATAACCGATGATGATCAGATGATCGGAAATACCCTTAATGTTTTCGCCGGTATCCCCACTGCCCGGTTTTAATCCCGATTTCAACCGCTCGGGCAGGGGTAGTTTCATGAGTATTTCTGCTATTTTTGGTGCAGCTGCAATTACAAATGGTGTTGCAGCCATCGTGAGCACCGAGACATCAAGAAAAAGCTGGTAGTTATTTTCAGAGATCAAACCCAGTGCCTGGCCTTTTTTAGAAAGAATAAACGAAAATTCCCCCACCTGGCTCAGGGTAAGCCCGACAATAATTGAAGTACGTAAAGGATACCCCAGTGCAAGACTGGCTAATGTAGCGACAATCGTTTTAATAATAATTACGCCCAGTGTAACAATGAGAATAATCACAGGCTTACTGATCAGATATTCCACATCCAGCAACATACCTATCGAAATAAAGAAAAAACTGGTAAATACATCAAGAAAGGGCAAAACATTTCCAAAGGCCTGCTGGCTGTAGTCCGATTCGGAGATGATCAATCCTGCCAGGAAAGCGCCAAGTGCCAGTGATAATCCGGCCTGATAAGTGAGAAACGCAACGGCAAGCGCAATAACAATTATCGTCAGTAAAAACAGTTCGCGGCTTTTGGTTTTGGCAACGTGATACAGCATTTTTGGTACGACGTATTTGGCACCAACAAAAACAAGTAATACTACCATGAGAACTTCGATCACTATCTCCCAAATACTTGCTCCACCATCGGAAGCAGTGCCCGATAGAAATGGAAGCACCAGTATCATTGGTACGATAACAATATCCTGAAAAATTAGAATACCCAATGACGTACGACCATGCGGCGAAATAAATTCACCACGTTCCTGTAGCAATTTCAACACAATGGCGGTGCTGCTTAATGCAATCAGGAATCCCATGAAGACAGCTTCAGGAATGGTGTTGCTATCCTGAGCCCCGATAAAATTAAAACGCGTGATGAAGAAAAAGATAATAATGGTAACGAAAACCTGTATCCCTCCACCCACCGTGAGTGTTTTCCTGATCCTGACAAGGTTTTTCAATGAAAATTCGATCCCGATGGTAAACAATAGCAGGATCACACCAATCTCGGCAAGGGTTTCAACCTCGTGGGTAGCACTGATGAGTGAAAAACCATTTGGCCCGGCCAATATCCCGGTAACGAGGTAACCGATAATCGACGGGATTTTTAAGCGCTGACAAATAAATACCACTGCGATAGAAACGCTGAATATGATAAGAATGTCTTTTAATATACTATATTCCATAGTTAGGGATGATTTGCGCTAAAGTTACAACTTATCTAACATTCCCATGCCATCGTATGTTCAAAAAAAATTCCCAATTGTATGAAGGAACTTTTTTATGTTTGTCATCCGGTTTTAATTGGTCTTGAATATCACCAACTGAAAGGATTTTGGTATGAAGAAAAAATCACTGTTAATCTTATTTTTATTCTCAATTGGATTTTGCGGAATGACACAGACTACACGTGTTGGCCTGCTTGGTATTTCCAGGTTGAACAAATCCTCAGGTGAAATAAAAAATACCTGGGATTATTTGTCAACTCAGCCCGATATTAAATCCGGATTTCTGACCTTAAAAAAACTCGGTCAAGTCCGTAAACTTGCTAAATACGATGTGATCTGGATCCATCTTACTGATTCGACAATTCTTCCAGGAGACGTATTTCTTAAATCATATCTGGACAACCTGAAACAATATGTTGAAAATGGTGGCGGTCTATTCCTTACCGGAGAGGCATTTCCTTTGATCAACCTGCTTGAAGTTGAATCCCTCGAACCCGAACTTGTCAGGAAAGAGGCTAAAGATTCGGGATACGGACGTATGCTGGGATTTCATGGTTTCCGGTCTCATCCTGTTTTTGCCGGATTGAACGGGGGGGCATACATTTTAAAACCATCGGATGATATTGTAGTTAGAAACTGGGGCTACTTTGGAAACAATATTCCTGCTAATGGAAAGGTTGTTGCGACTGATTGGGATTATATTTTTCTGCGTGAGGACAAAAAAATTATCCTTGAATATGACATTGGGAAAGGAAAAATCATTGCCGTCGGATCGTATATCAACTTCAACTATCCCGGCAGGGAAAATGCGAAAAATGGTGAGATTTATAATGTTAACAGGCAGCATCTCGAAAAATTCACACACAACTGCATATCCTACCTCGCAAATCAACAATCAGATACCAGGCCTTATTACTGGAGCTACCGGGAACCCTGGATTGGTAAATTCAAATCAAGTAACATCGCCTATTTCCCGTTGAGAAGGCCAACAAAAAAGTCGTTTCAATGGGACATTAACGATTCCGTTTTGAAGCTTTCAAACCGATTTGCAACCAACTACTACTGGGATGTAGCCGGCGAAAGGATGCTTATTATGGGTAAGGAGGCCGGCGGAATCGATGAAATCTGGGCACACCCGTTTATGGCTTTCCGCGATTACGAAGTGGGTATCAGGTTTTCGTATAAAGACACTATTTACTGGCTTAACGATGAAACGCCCATGGTGGATGTAACTCCGGAGGCATTCACGCGGCTTTATCAATTCAAACGGGCATTTTTAAAAGAGATCATCACCGTTTCGCCGGATCAGCCCCAGGGCGTGATCCATTATGAATACAGGGGCGTTTACCCGGCCGATGTATTCGTTCGCTTTAAAACCAACCAGCGTTTGATGTGGCCCTATTCAGAAAATGTACTCGGCGGCTTTAAGTATGATTTTCATGATGCGCTCAATGCCTTTATCATTGCCGATCTTTCAGGAGATTTTGTTAGCATGCTGGGTTACAATAAGCCTACCGAAAAGGTCATCTTTGCATCTTCACCCATGTTGCCTTCTTTCAGGAATGTAAAAAATCCCATAGGAAATTATACCAACATCTCAGGCAGTGATTCGCTATGGAGGGCCGAACCTGCTGATCTGAATGAGTTGATCCTGACGGGACTTTCACAGATCTCCCTTGAGATGAACGACAATTTTGATGTCATTATCATTGCCACCGACCAGGGCATTCAAAAAGCCATAGGAGCATTCCAGGAGGCACAGGTTGACCCATCTTATATCTATCGAAACGCTTCAGAATACCGCGCTAAAAATGCTAAAAAGTTTCTACAGTTTACCACACCTGACAATACTTTTAACGAAGGGTATCAATGGGCTCTAGAAGGTACCGACCGCTTTTTTGTACATACACCCGGCATCGGAAGTTCTTTGGTTGCCGGATACGGAACAACTGCCACAGGGTGGGATGGAGAGCACACAGTAAATGGCAGGCCCGGTTATGCCTGGTACTTTGGCAGGGATTCGGAATGGAGTGCTATGGCGTTGTTGCACTATGGTGATTTTGAAAAAGTAAAGGGTGTTCTCGAAATGTTACAGAAATACCAGGATTTGAATGGCAAAATTTTCCATGAATTAAGTACCTCCGGATTGGTGCATTACGATGCAGCGGATGCAACCCCACTTTATGTGGTTGTTGCCGGCAGGTACCTGAAACATTCAGGCGATATGGAGTTTATCCGCGAAAGCTGGCCTCATATCATAGCAGCTATGGATTTTATGTATTCCACTGACACCGACAACGATGGCCTGATCGAAAACACCAACGTCGGACATGGTTGGGTTGAAGGCGGAAGCCTTTTCGGCTCACACACCTCCCTGTACCTGGCATCGTGCTGGGCTGAGGCCCTGCAAGAGGCTTCCTATATTGCCGGCAACCTGGGATATGCAGATTTGGCAAAAAAGTACATTTATGATAGCGATGTGGTTACACAAAAGATCAACACCCTGTATCTGAATGAAACCGGAAATTACTACTACCAGGGCCTTAAACAGGATGGATCTTTTATTGAGGATAACACCATTATGCAAACGATTCCTGCCTTGTTCGGACAACTGAATGAAAACCCGACAAAAAGTGTTCTCGAAGAATTTGCAAAGAATGAATATACGGCCGATTGGGGCGTGCGGATCATCAGTGAAAACAGCCCGTCTTTCAATCCCCGTGGTTACCACACCGGCAGCGTATGGCCATTGTACACAGGATGGACGTCGCTGGCGGAATATCAATTCGGCAGGCCTGTTCAGGGATTTACACACCTGATGAACAATCTGCAGATCTACAAGAACTGGGCACTTGGATTTACCGAGGAGGTATTGAACGGTGAAAAATATGAACCGTCAGGGGTTTGCAGGCATCAATGCTGGTCGGAAACCATGGTACTTCAGCCTGCCATTGAAGGCATGCTCGGACTCAGACCGAATGCGGTAAATAATGAATTGGAACTCTCTCCGGATTTTCCTGCAAACTGGGGCACTGTGTTGGTTGAAAACATCCGTATTGGAAAACATATGCTTGATTTCAACCAGTTCCGATCAGGAAACAGGGTAGGTTACCAGTTTCATAAAACGGACAATGACGCACTTCAAGTAAAGTTTAATCCGGCGTTTCCGGCAGGCACAGAAATCGTATCGGTGCTTTTGGATGGTTTCGGATTGGAATATCAGGATGTCTCCGGGATCATTGAATTTGATCTGATGGATCAGGCATACATTGAATTTCAATTTGAAAATGGAATTGAAGTCATTCCAATCATTCCCAGACCAAAACCCGGTTATACATCCGAAGGGTTCAGGGTAGTATCCAACCAGTTAAAAGGAAAAGTTTTTGAAGTTGGTTTGCAGGCAAGAACGGGGGCACGTGAAACATTTGAAGTATATATCCACGGACAAAATCCTGTTAAGGTCGAGAAAGCCGAGATCATCGATAAAAGTGGGGATTTATATACTTTCAGTGTCGATTTCCCTGAGGTTGACAGCAAATATGCAAATCAGACCGTTAAAATTTTCCTGGATTAACCAGGCACAGTTATTGATAACAATCGCGCTGATTATGAAACAAAGAAAGTTTAGCAGCATTTTTCTTGTGCTTTTAATTGCATCGATATTCCTTCCTTCATGCAAAACATTCGATTATTTCCAGATCACAGTTTTGGAACCTGCTGAAATCTTTCTCCCCGACTCAATTAGCAAATTGGTGCTGTATCACAATTTCCAACAACCTGACACGAATTCCACCAGCGATCTTTACAAAATATTTGATGACATTAAAACTGATTCCTGTATAGGTAATAAATCACTGGCAGATACTACAATTTATTCATTATCGGATCTGCTAAATCCAATGGGCCGGTTTCAGGTATCCTGTTTTGATTCTTTTGAATATAAATTCCCCAAATCTGCCGAACAATTTACTTTTACAGATGTGGGGATTTTGAAACAAATGTGCGATTCATGCTTTGCAGATGCTGTACTCCTGCTTGCGGATGTTACGCGGTATGATAAATACGATGTGTACTCAAATCTATTTGGGCATTATATTGGTGCATTTGAGGTGATGATTACTTCAACATGGTTTTTAATAAATCCTTATACCCCAAAATTACTCGACAAGAAGGTTTTTCGCGATACTTTTTACTTTGAAGTTGCACCCATGGCACTTATTGAGGCTGAAGAAGCGTGCCGGGTAAGGAATGAAGTGCTTCACGAGGCATTTGTTCTCGCCGGACAACAGTACGGTTACCGGATTTCACCCTATTGGGCAGAGACTGACAGGATGGTTTTTAAATCAGGTAACAAATTTTTAAAGAATGGTTATAATCAAGCCAGGAACGGTGAATGGAAAAATGCTGCACATTACTGGAAACAGGGATTAGCGGATAACGATCAGAAGAACCAGGCCAAAGCTGCCTTTAACCTTGCGCTGGCCAGTGAAATGGAAGGCCTGCTTAATCCGGCACTGGAATGGGCGAAAATATCATACCTGGCTTTTCCCGATACCATTAACGGGATGTACAAAACCATCCTCGAAAAGCGATTACAGCAACACGAGGCTCTGCTTATCCAGATGAAAAACCCGCAACCACCTGAATAGGTAAATTCTTGATAAGAAAAAAAGGAGAAAATATCTGGTGTGAGTCGATAACGGCTCTGACTTCAAAACTTATAACCCTGCCGAAGGCATACCTACGGGGAAAACTCCAGCCTTCCCCCGATAGCAATCGGGATCGCTCAGGCTTCCTAATTTAAAATTCAAAATTCTACATTCTACATTCTAAATTCTAAATTCTAAATTCTAACTTTCTATCATCTGAGCCATCTTCCCAATAGGCATATTAAACCGATTTCCTCTTTCAGGCCACTTCCTCAGTCATATCCTCATAATAC
>JABMQA010000403.1 GCA_013203545.1 Bacteroidota bacterium | reverse complement strand
GAATTAATACAATTGGTAACCTTGAGCCGGGAAAAGCATATTGGGTGTATGTTACATGCCCGTGTACATTAACGTATCCGCCAAGCCCCATGAAGGCATCGGCATCCTCGCCGGTAATTGTCCCACCTGTCCAATCGCCCTGGAATGATGTTTACAGAACACCCAATTCACATTTGATAGGTATTGCTGATGAATTTGCTGAACAATACTATGGAAAGATAATCGGAGTATTTAACAGCGCCGGTATGTGTATGGGATTGGCTGAAATGGGCAAAGAAAATAATGTGCTTATTGTTTACGGCGATGACCCCACAACCACCGAAACCGATGGAATGGCCGAAGGCGGTGAGATGGTATTCAGGGTATATTGCCCGATGGGCAAAACAGAAAAAGTGCTTGTACCTGCCTTTGATCCCTCTCTGCCCGACCCGGATAACCGTTTTGTTGTGAATGGTATTTCAGGCATTGTGAAAACCACCTCAGCGACTGAGTATATTGGAGAATCCGCAGTGAAAATTTTTCCAAATCCTGCTGCTGATTTCGTTAACATTGAATTTGGCTCACTATCATTTAATGAATGTCTGGTTCAGATAATCGACCTGAACGGACGGGTGGTATTTGAGCAAACCTTCCGGGATGTTTCCACCATATCAATAAATACCGGGCGCCTGTTGAGTGGAATGTATCATCTAACCATCAGAAATTCGAAATATCTTATCAATAGAAAACTGGTCATCAGGTAACAGGAAATCACAATCATTAAATTGAAAAAAACGCCTTGCATTTGCAGGTGTTTTTTTTTGACGTTTCCATGTCCGATTGGCATCGGACGATGGAAAGTCAAGTTGGAAAGTCGGGGAGAGATACTTTCCATCGTCCGGCCTTTGGCGGACATGGAAACGTATCGTTTCGTACCGGGGCATGGTGATTTTATTCTATATTTGTACTATTGGAAGGTAAACCAAAAAATTATTATCTTTTACATAACATGTTAATATATAGCGATAAATGTAAAAGTTATTTTTCCGGTTTGTTTACTTTTTATTATTTTATTGTTAAACTTATAGCAAAGTAATGGAAAAGTTAACCGTAGGACAAGTAATTAAACTTTGCCAAAATGGAAATGATGACAACGGAAAAGAAATACTAATCGAAATGTTACAATCCGGATCTATAGGGCTTATTTTATCAAAAACCAGGGTGTCTGAAAAGCACGATGCCCTGAGTATTTTTTACGATGCAATAATGGATCAGCTTGATGAGATTTTATCGGGTAAATTTGTTTTTGTGGATGAGGTAAAATTCAGGGCATATTTTAGGAAAAAATGCATTTTTAAAGCAAACGCATTTGTCAGGGAAAACATAGCGCCGTTTATTCCGATGGCAGATATTTCGGAACAAACCGAACACCTGCTTGAAAACGAATACGATGAAATCAGGAATGAGGGTTATTACAGAAAGAATGAGCTATACAATCTGGATTTATCACCGGACCCTCAAAAGCCGGGTTTTCCGAAACAGGTAATGGAAGCATTTCACCAGTTATCCGATAAATGTAAAATGTTGATAATCCTGAAAAAATTAATGAATGTTAGTCACCGGAAAATTGTTGATACAGTGGGTTTATTATATACAATCGGAAACGAAAATGTGAGTAAAAATATGTTGAAACGATGCTGGAAGAATTTGGTAGCCCTGGCAACCTAACGAATTGTAGTGATTTAAAATGTAATGAAAATGACTGAAGAAAATAAATATGAACTGATTGAAAAGTTTCTGGAAGAAAGGCTTACTGAAGATGAAGCCATTACTTTTAAAAAGTTAGTGGAATCGGATACTGATTTTAAGGCCGATGTTAAACAGCAGTTGGATGTTCAGAGTGCATTGCAGGCAATCTACAAAACCAATAAAAAAAACAGGGGAAACAGGAAACCGCAAAGATTCATATTCAAAAAAAGGCAAATATATTTGTTTGCTTCACTTGCAGCTTCCATAACGTTTTTGATTTTATTCGGATACACGTATTATCATTTTCACAACGAACTTACAAATTCCAATCTGGCGCTTCAGCAAAAGGAATCACAGCAGAAAGTATTAAATGATGAAATCAAAATACTTCAACTTGAGATTTCGGATTTGTCCCAAATGGAAGTATCTTTTAAGAATCAAAGCAAACTCGAATTGGAGGAAAAAGAAAACCAAATTTCAAGATTAAAAGAAACCCTGGCAACTCTTCGGAAAGATCCAACAGTTAAAGAAAAAGAACAAATTGCCTGTGCT
>JABMQA010000402.1 GCA_013203545.1 Bacteroidota bacterium | reverse complement strand
CCTGTGGGGCGTCTGATCGTTATGCCGGGAAGTAGCCGGTGTGTTAGTTGTGCAAGCCGATAGATTTTTTCGGCACAAAAAATAAATGAATTCTGGAAAAACAAACATCGTTAACATGTTATCATTAATGACTTTTTAAGAGCCTAACGGGACAACAGCCTCTCAGGGCATTGTAGATGAAATTGAAAAATGAAATTCTTTTTCCCTTGTAAAATTTATAGCGGCAACAATGTTTTTGAAGGGTGTATCCAGTCGCAGGCCACATTCTGCAGCCAGAATAAATGGCCGGCTGCCCATTTCAGAATTAAAATCATTGGCCTGCTTTATCACATCACCCTCCATGCCAACCGCCATCACTTCCTGTCGTTGTAAACCACCGCATAAAACCTTGCTGGTAAGCGATTTGATATTTTTCAGGGTTTCATGATCGTGCAATCCATGAATGCTTAAAATTTGGGTTGGGTAGTGTTCAAAATCATTAATATTGGCAGTTTCAGCATGAATGTGTATAATGTTCAGCCACAGTTTTTCAGCAGGTTTGAGACATATCAGGTCAAACGGAGATACAATGCTTGCATATTGCCGCTGATAAAATCGTAACAAGTCGGAATGTTTAATGATAAAGTAAATACCATCAATACCTGTTTCTGCCGCTTTCTGAATGAACAGGGCAGTACTTTTACTGATCGTTATAAGTCCGGCCAAAACTGCTTCAGGGAAACGCTCCAAATGATAAGTCAGGGTTTGATAACCTGCCAGATTTTCCATTTGCGACAATGGATTGAAAATGGATTGAACGATAGGAACAGCATTTCCAAGCCCGGTTTTGATTTTTCGCAATGCTTCAATTTGCTGCCCCAGGTAGCCATGTTCAGGATCGAGAACCGGAAGTTTGAACCAGTCGTCGGGCTGCTTAATAATATGTTGGGTATAATTCCGGATTCCATACGGATTCCCTGAATACTGATCCTTGCAGCCCCAGTCTTTCACACAAAATGAGGAAGATGGCATCACCTTAACAAAATCGAATTCAAACTGCTTCTGCCAGTCAATTGTAGCCCGGGCAAGCCCTTCGGCTGATTGATCGGCCAATGGGAAATGTCTCCAGAATGAAACCGGGATACCTTGGGTCATATCCCCGAAAAGGCAATTTTGCATGCGTTCGAAGTGTGTCATATATTCATTCTATTTAACCGTGAGTAGATAATTTAGCTTTTTTGCCAACACCCCGATGTTTGGAACCTGGACTATGCTCAGGTGTTCACCATCAGTTTCTGCAATTTCAAGACCACCTTTAAAATAGCTTCTCCAGCCATAATCGATGTTTAAATTGTGAATACGTTCGGTATTAAGAGCTTTTGCCCTCAACAGTAGCCCTTTACACGGCAAAGGTTTTGGAACGTAATTTTTAATTGCCTGTTTTCGGATTAATTGAGCATAAGGTTCAAAATCACTCCAGGCCACAACCTCTTTGTTCTCCGAAAGGTGGTTCAGCATTGAAATGACATCCTTATCGTCTTGAGCGGGTTGCTCGTTTTGAAGCGGGGCCATATTATTTTGCTGCATTAATCTATATACCCTTGTCAATAACGGGGGGTAAACCATTTTCAAATATGTATCGAACAGGACAACATTATAGATTTTTTTTCCAAATGCCATGAGTTGATGTGCTACTTCAAATGCAAGTACTCCATAAAATGAGTGACCTGCCAAAATAATATTTTTTTCTGAAATGTTTTTCAATATTAAATTGGTATAAACCTGAGCCATATGCTTTATTGTAAGTCCATCGATATTTCCATCCCAGGCTATTAATTCAATATGCCTGGAAAGATCAAATGCATACACCGGCCGGCTTTGTTTCATTTCCTCAGCAATATGGTGAACATAAGCACCAATTCCCACAAATATAAGCGGTGCTTCATCGTTGATTGCTCCAAGCGTGACAACTTTGGCTTTGTACAATTGCTCAGAATGGCCGGATTTTCGTTTGAGTTTTTTTTCAATAGCCAGCAAGGTTGGATTTTGTATAATCGTCGCAATTTCGATATCATGATGCAACCGTCTTCTGATCTCTTCCACCATTTTCAACATTAGTAATGAATCGCCACCTGACTGAAAAAAATTATCACCGGGTTGTAAATCCTCTCTTTTAAGCAGGGCTTTCCAGATATCGAGTAAAACTGCGCTGCTGTTTTTTGGATATGGTTTATCATAACAAACATTTGCCTGACTGGTTTGGGGACCATGCAGGGCATCCCGGTCTATCTTTCCATTGGGATTTACTGGTAACTTATCAAGAAAAACAAAATGTTTGGGTATCATGTGAAGTGGCAGCATTTCTTGCAAAAATGTTCTCAAATCATTTTCAGTCACCTGTTGATTTTTGTGCAATGAAAGATAGGCAACCAGATGTTGATGATTAACTTGTGCTTTCATTTCCACTGCGCACTCTTTTACTTTTTGATGCGTGATGATGGCCGCTTCAATTTCAGCCGGTTCGGTACGAAATCCATGAATTTTCAACTGGTTATCTTTCCTGCCAGCAAATTCCAGTTCACCATCCCTGATAGCTCTCACAAGGTCGCCGGTTCTGTAAAAACGTTTACGCTTCCCATTTGCTGATGCAAGATCGATAAATTTTTCTGCAGTCAGGCCGGGCTGGCCAAAATAGCCCTGTGCCAGGCCGGGGCAGGCAATATGTAACTCACCGGTTTCTCCTTCAGGTACTTCAACCATCTGATCGTTTAAAATCCGGAATTCTTTACCATGAACAGGGGAACCGATGGAAAGAATGTTTGTTCTGCTTTCAATCCGGATACCAGGCAGATAATTCTTTACTGTATTGATGCCGGTTTCCGTTGAACCGTATGCTACTTGTAAGATGGTATTTTCGCCACAATGGTTCCGGCATAACTTAAGGTCGTTGCCATAAACCTGCTCACCACCGAGGCGAATAATACGCAGCCCATCAAAAGTTTTTTCCTGAGGAAATTCCATGCAAAGATGCCTGAAGATGGTAGGGGCAGCACTGAAAATTGAAACATGGTGTTGTTTTATCCACAAACCAAGTGAATGCAAACCCTGCAGACGAAGGCTGAAAGGTAAACTGACCGAACCGCTTAGAACCGCCGACATGGTTTGTGAAAGTGATGCCACAGAACCTGTAGGCGAAACCTGCAAAAACCTGTCTTCTGTGTTAAGGCCGAGGGTAAGGCTTGTGTTCATGGCTTCGATGCGTACACTTTTGTGTGTGTGCATCACGCCTTTGGGCTTGCCCGATGATCCCGAAGTGTAGATAATTGTACAAAGATCATCTGGAAAGGTGTGAACAGGTATGTATGAATTTATCCTGGTATCAGGCAAACGGTCAGCATTGATCAGCAACATTTCATCCCTGGTAATTTGCAGACCTTCGGATTTACAATAGTTATCAGTTATGAGTACGGTTGCACCTGAATCATCAAGTATCAACTTGTTCCGTTCAACAGGGTAGGTTATATCCATTGGGACAAAAGGCCTTCCGCTCCTTAGAATACCCAATATCCCTGCAATCCGTGAAACCGATGGCCCAAATAATACAGCAACCGGACTTTTTGCAGGTACACCAGATCCATCAAGATGAAAAGCAATTTTCCTGGAAAGCCGGTCTATTTCATTAAAAGTGTATGAATGCTGCTGATCTATTACTGCTATGTTGCTACCAAAATGGGTAACAATTTTATCAAATCGTTCCGGAATTGTTTGTCCGGTTTCAGTTTCGTTCCAATCTAACACAATCGATTTTTTCATTCCCATGTAAAAACAATTACTTAATCCCTCCAAATACTGCCAGGCCAAAGTATTTCCAGAGGACTTCGGTGGTTCGGAACCCTGCCATCTCAAACATTCCGAGTTGTTTTTCGATGGTGCCTGGATTATGGTTATCTGGCTGTTTGAACAATTTGTCGTGAAGCATTTTTTGGGCCATCATCTCCCTGGTCAGGCCTTGATCAGAAAGCCATTGCTCACGCTCTGCCATGAAATACCCGGTCATTTCCCCGCTGCGTGGCAAAACTGTATCAGCAATCCAAAAATGGCCGCCCGGCCTGAGTAAAGTATATATGTGACTGATAAGTCGTCCTTTACTTTCATCTGTAAGATGATGAAGCGCAAGGGAACTTACGCAGGCTCCAACAGAACCGGTTTTCAGCACAATATTGTCAGAAAGGGGAATGTTTTCGATATCCGTTTGAACCCATTCCATGCGGGAGTCATGCCCTGCTGTTGTAATTTTGTTTTTCATAAATTGGATCATACGTCCCGAATAGTCGATACAAAGGAATTTTGCCTGCTTACAACCCGCTAGTAATTTCATGGTGAGTTCTCCGGTACCGCTGCCAAGTTCAAGAATTGTATTGGTTTCAGCAGGGACAACTTTTGTAATAATGTCTAGCATAAGGTCGTAATAGGGTATGATCTGCCTTATTCCTGCATCATATTCGCCGATGTCAATAAATGCTTCACCAGGCTTGTAGGTTTCAAGGTTTTTCTTCATAATATGTTATTAATATTTTACAAGAGCAAGTTGGAATCTGGGTTTTAGAATTTATTTTTTTTCCTGCTCTTTAGCACGCTTTTAATCATCTTCCCAAATTCCTTGTCTTTCTTCCGCTTTTCTGCCATGGTCGTTTCAAACCACTGTTGCTCGCGCTGCATCCTTAGGAAGTTGTCGTAGGTTTCGTTGCTTAGCTTTCCACCGGCGACAGCCTCAGTAATGGCACACCCGTTTTCGGTTGTATGGCTGCAATCGTTAAACCTGCATTGTGATGACAGCCTGGTAATGGTTTCAAAGGTCGATTCAATCCCATCAGCGCTATCAGTCATTCCTAATTCTCTCATGCCAGGCGTATCGATCAGGATGCCGCCGGTTTCAAGAATAAATAATTCCCTGTGACTTGTAGTGTGCTTTCCCTTGTTTGTGCTGACACTGATTTCGGAGGTTTTTAGTAAATCCTTTCCAGCCAGGTTATTGATCAAAGTGGATTTCCCCACTCCGGATGAACCGATCAGGCAACAGGTTTTTCCCTTTTGGAGATAGGATCCCAGATGGTTGTAACCCTTTTTGGTTAAATTGCTGAGAAGAATCGATGTAATTTTTTTGCCCCGTTTCTCCAGGCTTGCAATAATTGCGTCAATGTCTTCATGCGCTATTAAGTCGGTTTTGCTGAGTATCAGCACCGCTTCGATGTTGGAAGCATAGCAAATGGACATGTAACGTTCAAGCCTGTTGATGTTAAAGTTATTATCCACCGATTGGATAATAAAAGCCATATCAATATTGGTAGCGATGATTTGTTTCTCCCCATGTTTCCCGATGGCCTGCCTTTCCAGAATTGTTTTCCGGGGCAAAATCCTGTGGATGATACCTGCATTTGAATCATAAGCCGAAAAGGCCACCCAGTCGCCAACTGCAGGAAAATCATACCGACCTGATGCAGTATATCGCATATTTCCGGTAATCTCCGATTCAAACTCACCATCATCCGATTTCACGATGTAACGCTCCTTGTGTTCGGCCATAATACGGCCAATTGAAAAATCAGACATTCCTGCTGACTGAATGTATGTTTCCATTTCAAAGCTGAATCCCAGATCTTCGAGTGTCATTGTGTGTATTGATAGGGTAATAACGTCATTTCGACCTAAGATTTATTTTTAGAAGTCTCATAAACAACATCCTAATTATTTTATGTACCATGGAGTAATGGAGTGCTGGAATGATGGAGTGGTAAAAACTTCAATGTTTTAAAAATTTACTCCTTCGTAGGAGTGCCTTCAGCACAATATTCCATCTACTCCATTACTCCAATTTTCACTATTTCTGTAAAACAATGTAATTCAACACCATAAAACAGTTATTTAAATCGAACTCATGTTAATAAATAGATTTCATGCGCAAATGTACTTAAAATTGGATGTATTGAATGGATGTTGGGAGCAGGATAAATCCCTTGAAAGCGCATTATCCGGAATATTTAACGCTAATCAAAAATAATTAAAAGATGTATCTCCCGCACCGTTGGAAAAGTCATCCCGTGAATCTGCCATTGGGGCATACCAATTTCGTTACGTACATTCACGGGATGACTTATTTCGAGGATCCTGATATGGGAAATCTACCATATACCGAAGTATTAAAAATTCAGAAAAATAATACTCCTTGAAAAAAATGATTATATTGTAAACGAAAATATGATTAAATTATAATCAAAAATAGATAATAATAACTTGTACATCAACACACATTCATATTACAGCCTGCGGTACGGCACACTTTCCATCGATGACCTGGTAATGGAGGGCAAGCGTCACGGAGTAGAAACCATGGCCCTTACGGATATTAATAACTCTACCGGCATGATCGATTTCGTGAAGGCCTGTAGTG
>JABMQA010000401.1 GCA_013203545.1 Bacteroidota bacterium | reverse complement strand
GGATCCTCCCAGGTATCATCCTCATTTCTGAAAACAATATAATAGTCCATCCCGCCAAAGGTTTCAGAAAGACCATAAACCGACAAAATCAAATAGCTTTCATCCCTGGCAATAAATGCATTGAAGCGATTTATACCGGAATTTACCTGTTTTGGAAGTTTTTCTGCTCTCGTGTATTTCCCATCTATGTTTCTTGACCGATAGATGAAATATTCGCCTATTTTTGATCCCCTTGTAAAATACAATGTTCCATTATCAGCAACTGATGGGAAATATTCGTGATGATTGGAATTGACCACCGTGTCCATCAATTGGGGGTCACTCCAGGTATCATCATGGCGGATGACAAACCAGATATTGGGTTCACTTATTGCTATACTATCATTTATGGGCATATTTGAAGTGAAAAAAAGTTTTTGTCCATCCAGAGCAAGACAGGGTTCATAATACATGTATTCAGGATTCCCTGCAAATGATACAACTTCAGGACGGGTCCATGATCCGGTTTCCTCCTTTGAATACAAAATGGTTACGTATTCGGTGCCGCCAACGGTGGTCGTGAAATAAATTTCCCTGCCATCGGGCATGATGGCCATATCCCTGTTATCCATACCGTTTGATACGATGCCAGGAGCAAATATTTCAGGTACGGTATCAGGTGGTTTTTGACCCAGGTATAGTCCTTTTAAAACCGGGGTATCTTCTTGATCTACTTTTTTATATTCCTGGTGGCATGAAAATGCAAGAAGAGAAAAAAAAGGGAGGAGTAAATAAAGAGTTTTTGTTTTCATGGATTTATTTGTAATACGATTGGATTTTTTAGAATGGTTTTTTTGATTGATAATTTCTTGTAACAGCATCGATCCAGGCGTAAATACTCAATTGCGGGATAAATTCAGCCCAACTTTCATAACCCTGCAGTTTATCCGAATCCCGGATTTCCTTTATGCTTTTACCCTCTTTCAGTTGCTGTATTATCACCTCATAGATTCCGGCAAGCATTGTATGATAACTGATCAGGTCTTCCTTGCTGCCTTCCACTCCGTGACCTCCGATAAACACCGTTGATTCAGGAAAAACGGAGATCATTTTTTGAAGCAAATCCAGGTATCCCGTTACGTTATAAAAGACCGACGGAAACGATTGTGATATGAATAGATCACCCGTATGCACCACCCCGGCGCCGGAAAAGTAAACCATAAGATCTTCCATGGTATGAATGCCGGGGTAGGGGATCAATAGGATTTTTTCGTCATTGAACTGCAAGGTGTATATTGTGTCGAAGGCCTTACCAATATTGCTAGCGTCATTTTGCTTGTCAGGATTTATAATCCCTTCCTTAGCCATTTGCTTTAGATTGGTGTAATTAATAATCGGCACCGTATTGCCGCCGATTCCGTTACCGGCTATGTGATCCCGGTGCAGATGGGTGTTGATGATCAACCGGAGGGCTCCTCTATCAAATGCTTCCAGTGTCAGATCGAGTTTTTCGATAATCTTTTCATCGCAACCGGTGTCCACAATCAGCAATCCTTCCTTCCCTTTCATCAAGGCTATATTCGGCCTTTCACAGTACGGGAATGTGATCCTGTTAATATTGTGGGTCACCTGTACGATTTTCGGATCACCAACCCGGGTTTCACGGCCTCCACGTGCAGCAATCAGTTTTACCATGTCCTCCTTTTTGGCAGCCTGTGCATAATCCAGTGCCGTAAAGTCAAGGATATCCTGGAAATTGACATCGGTGCCATTATCGAGTAGGTATTGGACGATTTCCAATGTACTGAAGTTTACAGCGTAGTGCAAGGGTGTATTCCCATCACGGTTGGGGATGTTGACAAATGCACCATTTCGAATCAACGTTTCCATTACATCTTTGTGCCCGAAAGCGGTAGCAAAATGAAGTGGTGTTTCGCTGGCAATGTTAACGGCGTTAATATTTGCACCCTTTTCGATTAAATATTCAACCATATCTATTTTACCGGCCCTGGCAGCAAAATGGATACAGGAATTTTCGTTGTCGTTGGTAAAGCCCAACAGGTCAGGATTCTGCTTAACCATGCTTTTCAATTCTTGTAAATCCCCTTCAAGAATAACCTGCTGAATGGTTTGAGAAAACAGTGGGGAGCAGAAATAGGAAAGGATCATCAGAAGTAAAAATAGTTGTTTCATACGCAATACTTTTGGATACATACAATTTGATGTAATATTTTGCCGGTTATTATATCTTTTTTTGTGACCATATCTATTTGATTAATTTGCCATATCTGTTGTATTCAATATTGATAGCTGAAATTATTTCCATAGAAAGCACTTCACCCATTGTGCCATTTGTCATGATAACTAAAGCGGTGCCATGTAAAGGCCAGCCTATCAACCAACAATTCAATCCTGGAAGATTAGATCCCGGATGCATAAATAAAAAATCCTTGCCTTCACCCATGAGAAACACACCTAATCCTTCAGACAATGGCAGACCAAACATATTAGGGTCGAGATCAAATTCCCTGGTAAAAAGTTGTTTTACTGTTTCTTGGGACAGTATTTTATTCGATTTCCCCTGATATGATAGCATGATTTCGCTGGTGAATTTTGCCAGATCGGATGGTGTGGTTGTTAATCCCCCGTGAGCTAATGCTGATAAATGCATAATAGGCTTTTGAGAAATTCCTTCGGCATCGTGTGGCATTGCTTCTCGTTTTTGCTTTTCGATGTCCAATGGATAAACAAACGAGCTGTTGTTCATATCAATCGGCTCGAAAATAATTTCTTCGGCAATCTGCTGAAAAGGTTTTCCGGTAATATCCTCAAGCAGAAGCTGAATAACATCATAAGCTACGTTGGAGTACTGCCATTGAGTACCTGGAATATATTCCGGTATTGCAGGTTCATTCAGTGCAGGTATCTCGCCATTTAAAACATCCAAAAGTGTAGGATAGCCGACGTTGTCATCATAACTGAAATTTGTAGTTGGCAATCCGGCTTGATGAGTTAATAACCTACGAAGTGTCACTTTTTCATCCTCTGTAAATTCGTTTTCCGTTACCTGCCAGGATTGCAGATAGTCATTTACATTTGCATCCAATTCAATTAATCCCTTTTCCACAAAATGTAAAACCATTACCGCTGTAATAAACTTGCTGGTAGATGCCGCTTCAAAAATGGTTGAACTTGTAACCGGTACCCCGGTATTCGCATCCATTGTACCATACGCTTTGATCCATTCTACCTGGTAGTTGTTGAGAACTGCAATACCCACTCCCGGAACTTTATAATATTCCATCCTTTCGCTTAACTTTTCAGGGTTTGCAAGTTGTGCACTGTCGGGTTGGAACATACCTGAAGGTGATTTGAATTCAATCAAACCGTTTTCGATGTTGTTGATTCTTTGGTTGATGCTGCCAGTTGAGTGTTGCTGTGAACAAGAAAAAATGATGAACAGAGTTAATACGCCTGCGATTAATTTGTACATTGATTATATCCTCCTATTTGTTAAAAAATTTATTTACTGTTTATTTCTTGATGAATTCTTCATTCTGTTCATGATACCTGAGAAGTTATGCCATTTTCAGGAAAGTTCAGATCATCACTACTGTTATCCTTAACGTGTATATAGCTTCGCCACGTCACTCACAGGTGAATTCATGGTTAACTAAAACTTATTCAATGCATCAGGATGCTTTTCAAAAGAAATGGTTTCACTTTTAATTTTTAAATTGGCAAATGTAGAATCACATATTGGGGCATGATAGAACGGAATAAGTTTTTTGTTTCAGATAAAGGGAGATATTAGTTTTTTAATATTTTTTTTCGATATACCAGTGGCGTAAGTCCGGTTTCTTTTTTGAAGGATCGGTTGAAATGACTTTGATCCGAAAAACCACATTCAAGTGCAAGCTGAGATAATGATATCCCCGTGCTCAGATTATTACAGGCATTTTGAATCCTGATTTTTCTAACATACCCGCCCATTGTGCACCCGGTATGCGTTTTAAATGCATTTACAATATAGGCCGGGTGCATATTTACCTGTGATGCGATGTCATCCAGTGTAAACTGATTGGCGTAGTTGTCGTTAAGATATTCGAAAATATGTTTTATCCACCCCGGAAACCGGGTAGAGTCCGTATGTTTTTCCCTTCCAAGGTAACCAAGCAATTCAAGGATACAACCTTCGATGATCAGTTCACTAAAATTATCAGTGAATTTCAACTCGTGAATTATTTTTCCAATGATCCCGTTCATGGTGGGATTCCTGAAACTCCTGAACCGGGTAAGTAACGATTTGCGCTCAGGCAGTTTGTTTAAATATTTTTCGCTGAAGGAGATATTAATACAATCGGAATTATCTGACAGGAAGTTGTTAAAGTGCTTGTACCCGGCCGGGTGGACAATGAAATCACCTGTGGAGCAGCAGAGTTTCATATTTTCCGAGGATGTTTCAAAGTTGCCGTTATTGATAAAACACAGGTAGCTGTCCGAATGAAAATGTGGGGGTGTTTGTTTAACTGATGAAAAATAGTTGTTGATGATGGTGAAGTGGTTTAGTTTTCTTGTCCTGGTGACCTCACCGTAAAACTTCCTGTTTATTTCTGTTTGCATGGTTGGCACTAATTAAATGTATTATATTTCATGTTTCTGAAAAAAATAACTGAATGTGAGATGATTAAAAGACAGTGTCCTGTTTATCAAAAATTGTACTGTTATAATTATTCTATTGTGATTCATTCACTTGAAAAATAGAGGAATCACATTTACCTGCGAAAATGTTCTTTTTTGAACAATGTAGTGCGATAACGAACAATGTTGCAGGGGCAAATGTTATCATAATTCATACCTCTACATTGTACACCATTTTTTCTTTTTATTTTAATGATATTTTCACTAGCATTCAGTACTGTGTAAATGGAACTATCCCACTTTATACGCTTGTATCTGACTGTCATATTTTGTACCTCGTGTCATGTTCGGCACTATTTTGGACATAAGGTTTTTCGAATTCGATAACTATTTTATTGTAAAATTGTGATCACTTATGGAAATCCCCTACGAATTAATGGCAATATTTAGTAGCATTGGTGTTTTAAACAGCCTCTTCATTTCCCTATTTTTATGGTTACGAAAAAGGGGCAATAAAACTTCCAATCGGTTTTTCGCACTATTACTCTTAGCCATTTCCCTGAGAATCGCGAAATCTGTTTTTTACTATATCCTCAATACGGATACGGAATATTTTATAATTACCCTGGGCCATGCGGGAATGGTATGCATCGGACCCCTTCTTTTCCTTTATTTCCGATCGTTACTTCAAAAGAATTTTCAGTTTAAATGGATCCATTTGATGCATTTCTTACCATTTTTACTTGTGTTGTCGTTAAATACCTGGCTGGCAAAAAATACCTCCTCATACGAGGTAAGGCATACATTGATGATGTTTCAATTTCTGATTTACATTGTTGTGTCGTTGGAGCTGCTTATTAAGTCGTTTTTTACAATCGAGGTTGATCACCGGAAAACATATATTCCGAATTATTTCTGGCTTGGAAGCATACTGCTGGCTGTATTTCTTATTTGGTTGACCTTTTTGTTGCATAACCTGTTCAACCTGTTTGATAATATTGTGGGGCCGGTGTTGTACTCATTTATTGTTTACATCATGTTGTATTTAGCTTTCACAAAGCGGGGTTTCGAAATTATGGAGGCGCATAAAAAGAAGAAACCTGTTTTAAGTCAGGAAGAGTCAAAGGAGATATTCAAAATTCTGCTCACGGAGTTTACAGACAGGAAGGTATTTACTGATACTGAATTAACCGTAACCAAGCTGGCAAAGTGCATTTACACACAACCCTATAAACTTTCAAAGGCTATTAACGAGCAATCCGGTCGCAATTTTTCCGATTTTATAAATTATTACCGTGTAGAAGAAGCCAAAAGAATGCTTAAGCATAAAAAATTCATCAATTATAAGATCACAGCAATTGCCTATGACTGTGGTTTTAATTCATTTTCGGCATTCAGTGCAGCTTTTAAAAAATTTACCGGACTTACTCCTTCCCGATACAAATAGTGTTTCTGATTTCGAAATCAGGAGAAATAATTCCCAAATTCAGCATTAATTTGCCCCCAATGTTTAATCAAATTAATATGCTATGAAAGCAATTGGATTTTTTATTTGCGGAATTTTAGTTATTTTTCAAATGTTTAACTGCTATGGACAGGATATGTCGAAAGCATACGCTTTAAAGTATAACATCGAAGCGGGCAAAACCTTTGCCGTGGACAACAGGAGTTGGATTACAGACCATAAAGTTATTGATGGTACTTCACAAAAGTATATCTACACAAAAACCAGTATGCAGCTTAAATACAGGGTGGTTTCTAATTCGGATTTAGAAGGCCTGCTCCTTGAGGTGGAATACAGAGACAAGGATTTTGTAAATTACAGGGCAGATGGCAGGGTTGAGGACAGGGATTACCTTGCTTTGATCAACGGTAAGATAAGCTATAAAATGACCCGCGAAGGAGAGATTACAGGGTTTGAGGGATTTGAGGAACTGGAGGCACGTGCGGAGGAGGGGGAAATTAATGCTGATGGTTTACAGGAAGAGATATTGCATTTGTTCCCCCACCTGCCCGGCCATCCTATAAAAATCGGTGACAGTTGGACAGGAGGCGTGGAAAGCGATGGCCGTTCTGAGGGATTCTCACTGGAATATACGCTTCTTGATGAGGAGATTGTGGATGGAATAGATTGCCTGAAATTCTCAGCTAACTATACCACCGAATCAAATTTTCCGTATGAAAGCAAGGATAAAATGTATAATGTAACTACCCACTCAACAGGACACGATATTTACTATTTTGCCTACAAGAAAGGATTTCTCCTATCAAGGATAAGTATCGGCCATGGAGGGCTGGAAATTTATACGTTGCAGGACAGTCTGGTGCAAAAACGAACGAATGAGGTGCTCTATGAAACTAAAATAAAGTTTTGAAGAAAAATTAGTGGGTTTTATATTCAGAACTCCTGACTCATCGTACATTTTTATGTCGCATTGGC
Organism: Bacteroidota bacterium; assembly: GCA_013203545.1. Lineage (GTDB taxonomy): Bacteria > Bacteroidota > Bacteroidia > Bacteroidales > 4484-276 > JABMQA01. The sequence continues at coordinate 75 of JABMQA010000401.1, read as the reverse complement.
AAGAAACTTAGTGAAATCTTTGTGTGCTTGTGTCTTAGTGGTTACCTCTTTTTTTCAACCACTTAGACACTTAGC
>JABMQA010000037.1 GCA_013203545.1 Bacteroidota bacterium | reverse complement strand
GTAGCCCATTACGTATTTTATTTCTTCCCAGGAAATGTCATCACCGAGTGCCTGTTTAGCCTGAGAACGGCTTGCATCGGGGTGTGACCTGAAATAGGCTGCGATCAGTTGGATTTGTTCATCCGGCATAAGCCGATGGATATCGATGAGATTATTTTGTATGCCCCAGCCCAGGTGGGAAGAAATAGTGCCCGCCTTAAGGTTTCGTATTTCGGCAATTTCTTCTATTGTTTTACCTTCATCGAAAAACGCGACAGTCTCGCGCTGAGTTGCCCCCTTTTCTGCTTTTGGTTTTTTAGGCGGTTCAGGAAGGTCAAAAGCATCCGATGTTATTTTCACATCTGTATAATCTTCAACCATGGAGAGTATATCACCACCGAATTGTATGATCTTTTTTCTTCCCAACCCTTTGATGTTTTTCAACGCTTTTGCTGATGCAGGTTTCACTGCTGCTATGGCAACCATAACTTTTTGAGGCAGGATCATATAATGAGGCACGTCCATCTCTTTTGCCATACTATTTCGCCACGACCGGAGAGCAACCATTAGTTCAGGATGGGCATCGCCGGGGTTATATTCTGTAACGGGTACTGGTTTAGGCGCTTTCACCGCTTCTTCGATGCTTGCCTCCGCGCGGGCCTTCAGCAGACTTTTCACATCAAAACCTTTTTCGCATGCCAGTAATGTGCTGAATGAAATCATTTCCATCCTAAGCAGATTATCCAGGATATCACGTAGTTTTTTCCTTAGGGCCCGATTATCGGTTTCAACAACCAGATGGTTCGTTTTCTCCATGATGCCGGATTTCATTTTGCCAGAAAAATAGCCGCATGCTTTCCTTACACGTTCCTGTAAAGGAGAATTATCTTCGATTACTACATCAGGATGAGCGGATATTAGCTGAGTAATCTGAGGATGAAACTTATCAGATACCTCAATAAAATCTGCCTGAATAGTGGTTTCAATATCCTGAAGGTTATGCAACAGCTTTTCGGTGAGGCTGCCGAAATTTTCATTCACAATTTTAATAACATATCTGACCTGACGCTGCAATGGTGCAAAATCAAAAAGTTCCAGTAGCAGGGTCTCCTGGTATCTTTTTTTTGAAGATATAAGCTGGTCCTTACCCGGATTGTTGTTGCTGATATTGTGGTTAAAATCTTTTAAAAGTGTGTCGGAACGGACAGCCGAAGGTGATAGTGGCGAATTAAGCACCATTCCTTCAAGGGTTTTGCAGCGACTCAGGGCCACGTAAACCTGACCAAATGCAAAAGCCTCGGCCGCATCAATTATGGCGCGTTCAAATGTTAAGCCCTGGCTTTTGTGGATGGTGATTGCCCATGCCAGTTTTAATGGAAATTGTGTGAATGTACCCGTAACCTTTTCGGTGATTTCACGTGTGTCTTCATTGATGGAATATTTTAAGTTTTGCCATTCCACCCGCTCAACAGGGATAACATCGTCTTCACCGTCACATTCAACATATATTTTCCCATGGTCAAAATTTCGGATGACCCCGATTTTCCCATTATAATATTGCTTTTCGGGAGAGGGGTCGTTTTTAATAAACATCACCTGCGCCTTCTCCTTTAAGATCAATTCAAAATCGGTTGGATAGATGTATTCCGGAAAATCATCCTCAACCGATGCTTTGTACCGCTTTTCTTTAGCAGCGAGTTGCTTTAGTTTTGTCTCATTGATGTTTTTTGCCTGGTAATTATGGGTGGTAAGTGTGATATAACCTGATGGCGCATCATTTGCAAAACCAGGCTTATGACGGTTGTTCAACTCCTTCAATACTTCGTTGTCGATTACATTATCACGGATTTTATTCAGGATCCGGATAAAATGTTCATCCTGCTGGCGGTAAATATGCTGCAATTCGATGCTAACATAATCAGTCTGTTTTAAGGCAAGGCTGCTGAAAAAGTAAACCGAATTATAATATGGTTTCAGCATTGTCCACTCTTCATCTTTTGCAACAGGCGCCAATTGTTGCAAGTCACCAATCATCAGTAGCTGCACGCCACCAAAGGGTTTGTACCTGTCGCGAAAACGCCGGAGCACATCATCAATGGCGTCCAGCAGATCGGCGCGTACCATGCTGATTTCATCAATTACCAGCAAATCGAGGGATCGCATGATCTTGATTTTATCCCTGCTGAAACGTTTTATTTCATGACCGGCCGGAGGCGTACTGCTTTGACGTCCGTCATCATATTGCATATAACGCCTCGGAACCTGGGGGCCAAAGCTGATCTGGAAAAAGGAATGAATAGTAACACCTTTGGCGTTAATGGCTGCAACGCCTGTAGGCGCGACAACAATCATACGCTTGGGTGATATGTCACGAAAATTATGAAGAAATGTCGTTTTTCCAGTACCTGCTTTTCCGGTAAGAAAAACATTGCGATTGGTGTACTGCAAAAAGTCGAAAGCTTGTTGAAGACGGGGGTTATTTTCAAATTTTGTCATGGGGTAATTGTTTTTGAATCATCTCAATTAAATGCCATCATAATGGCACCGCTAAAATAATTAATTTATTGTTATCATTACCTGCGCCTGCCCAAAAAGCTGCGGAACACCATTATCGCTTACCAACATGATGTAAATTAAACCGGATAAATATTTGAATTGATTCATGTTCAGGAAATTTTTGACTAAAATAGACATTTTTCTAAACCTCCGGGAATATTTAAATGAGGGTTGTTAATAATTGTAATTCTACTGCTTTTTGTTTACAAATACCATGAAATTGAGGACGTTTTGACCCGATATCGATCCTAATAGTTTCTCATTTACTTAGTGGTTGGCTACACTTATTAACAATTTATCAACACTTGCTTATTGTTGGTTGATATCAGGACTTGCATATTGTAAATTTGTGAGCGAATTTAAAAATGATCCCTGGTAAAAAATAACAGTAAAATATGGTATGCTAACTAATTAGATTAATTTCTAATTTGCAAAACGGGAATGCAGGCTTGCTTGCTTCCCGTTTTTGTTTGGCGCCTTTATGCTAAAAACCCTTATCCCTGGAATGAAACAGGTTTTGCAGAAATGAATTTGAAATCCTCCGGTCACAAATGTGTGTTTTAAATCTACACTTACTAAATATTTAAATACACTTACTAATTTTAACTTTCTTATTCACATGATTTATCATATATTTGTTGAAGAAATTTAGTCGTAACCTTTAATTTTGGAAAAAATGAAAGCGCAAAAATTATTTCTCTATCTGTTAGCAGTAGTTTTTTTATTTGCTGCATGTAGAAAAGACATTGAAAACAACCCAAATCCAAACCCTGAGGATAAAACAATGGCAGAGATTGTTGTTCCTGATGGCTTTAACTGGGCTACAACAAAAGATATTGAAATTACTGTTAATGTGGATGCCGGCTCCGGTATCCAGGCCAATTCAAAAATATCGGTTTTCAAAGGAAATCCGGAATTGGGCGGAAAGTTTATTTCCTCGGGTATGGCCGGTGCTGGAGCGCCCTTTACAACTACCCTGGGGATCCCTTCATACATTGAGGGATTGTTTTTGATGTGTGAATTTCCTTTTGGTAGAACTATGGTTGAAAGTATTCCGATATCGGGAAATACTTTATCCTACACATTTACCAATACAAAATTCCAACCTGTCGAAAACGGGTTTAAATCAACCGGTGAAATCGGTCCGGATTGTGATGATTGCGACCTTGTTATTTCAGGTAGCGGATCACACTCAATCGGAAATGGACAAACAGTGTGTGTTACTGATAATTTTAGTGGCAGTTTATCCTTTCAGAGCTGGAATGGCGGTGGAACCCTCAAGGTTTGTGGCACCGCTAACATCAACAACCTTCAACTTACCGAAAATGCGCATATTGTTGTTTCACAGCAGGGCTCGTTAACAATCGGCAGTTTCAGTTCATGGGGAACCACCGGAACCATTACAATTTATGATGAGGCATCGTTTACTGTAAACAATCAGTTTATGACACAGGGTGCCGATTTCGAGAACCAGGGCACAATGCAGGTGGGAGGAAATCTGGTTATTCAAAACCTCTCCGGGGGTGTATTTACCAACTCAGGCAGCATTAATGTTAGCGGATATGTGGATGTGAATAACAATACCAAACTGGATAATTTTGGGGTAATGAATGCAACCGGCAGTCATTTTCATTTTAACAACGGGTCGTCCGGATATAATTCCGGCACCATTAATTTTACTTCAACCGGAAACCGGTTCGAGATCAATTCAAATAGTGATTTTACCAATGATGGCACGGTTGAAGTTACAGGTTCCTTGTTTATTAATGCAGGTAGCGAGGTGATCAACAATTGTGCACTCATGTGCAGCGAAACCTTAGAAGTTAATTCAAGTAATTTTAAAAATCACTCAGGGTATCTTAAAGGGGCACAATACTTCCATCTCACGTCAAACTCAGTTACTGAGTTGCATGATGGGAGCATGATCTCAACTGTTAATCTAACACTTGATAACCAGGGAGGCGTAGTTGGTTATGGGACGTTGAATTCTATTAAAGTTACCGGCGCTTTCACTATTTCCGGCAGCAATACTGTAAGCGGACCTGTTGAATCAGCCACTGATAATCTGGTGTACTGGCAGGGAACCCTTGAAAGTCATTTTATTAATGGCGCTTATGTTGTTGGTTTGGACGAAACAACCAATTATATCCCAGTAAGCGGATGTAATCCAGAGGGATATGGTGTGTTGATTGTAGATGATACGGATGGTGATGGGATTCCGGATGAGTGGGATGACTTCCCCCTGGATCCCGAACGTGCATTCCTCAATTATTTCCCGGAAGAAGATTCCTATGTAACGATTGTATTTGAAGACCTGTGGCCATCAAAAGGTGATTATGATTTCAACGATCTGGTTTTTGCTGTTTGGGGGCAGGAAGTAGCCAATGCAGATGAAGATCTGGTAGATATCTACATCAATTTCAAAATACTGGCTGCAGGTGCAGGCATGGAAAATGGATTTGGATGGCAATTTGCCACTTTAATCCCTGATCAGATAACCTCTGTAACAGGAGCAGTCTTAAATCAAGGCTATGTAACCACCAACCCAAATGGTACGGAATCCGGACAGGATTCAGCGGTAATTATTGCAACCGAAAGTGTCGAAGACATTATTCACAGGGCAGGGGGTTCGATGTTCAACACCATCGAAAATGGCTTAATCGGCACCTCTGACACCATTGCAATTTATATTTATTTCGGGACTCCAATTGATCGTAGCAACTGGGGCCACAGGCATACAACCCTTTCCTGATCAAGAATATGGAGCGTGGTGTTGAAATCCACCTTGCCGACAGAATGCCAACCGACAAAATGGAAATGTCCCTGCTGGGTACCGGACAGGACGCCTCTGATCCCGGAAATGGCATTTATTATAAAACAGCCACCGGCTTACCATGGGGTATCATGTTTATGGAGCCTTTCGAATGGCCCATTGAACGCATTGAAATAACAGAAGCATTTCATCACTTTGTTGAGTGGGCTGAGTCCGGCGGACAGCTCTATCAGGACTGGTATAAAGATGAGCCTGGTTACAGGGATAACAGTAAAATCTGGTATGCAGATTAATTAGAAATAATTTCTGATTTGCAAAACGGGAATGCAGGTTTGCTTCCCGTTTTTGTTTGGCGGATCATTCTTTTATCTCAGGTCTGATCCATAAATAACTGTACCAATGCCAAGCTTTGCCATCCAGAGAGGGAACTGTTATGGTATACAATGTCCGGCGGCTTTTTAACCTTTCAGGAGACTGCAGAACAACAAATCGCATATCCTCCATATAATAAACAGGCCCAATATCAACTGCAGTGCCGGCCACAAAAAACTGTAGCTGTTTAAGATTAATGCTGTCCGGCTCAATCTCAACCTTTAATGCCGGGGGATTTGATTTTGGAAATGGGGAATCAGGGTCGGTTTTAACGATCCTGAGCGCTTTCATTCCTGACTTGTTTTTAAATCCTTCCAGTGTAGCGAAAGGGCCACCCATTGGAAATCTCGGGATTTCGTACGGATTGGTCATCTCACATAATACGCCCGACTTTTGTACAACAGCCGCCGAATATCCTGCCCCCTTTACCGCGTCTGTCATATCTTTGGTGTACTCACCATATGGATATGCATATAGGGAAGGGATGCTTCCCAAATGGCCTTTAAAAATACGGGCCGATTTTTCCAGATCCAGGACAAATGTTTCAACAAGAGCCCCATCTTTCAAATTTACAAAATAATTATGCCCATCCGAATGGTTTCCGATTTCAATACCCGATCGTTCAATTTCGAGTATTTGATCCCAATTCATAAAATCACCACCACCAACTGTTCCGGTTTGGATGAAAATAGTTGCCTTGTATCCATATTTTTTTAACAGGGGCATGGCAACGGTGTAAAAGGATAAGTATCCATCATCAACAGTGAGGATCACCGATTTCACTTTAAAAACCTCCCCATTATTCCATTTCCTGATGGCTTCGCCAAGTGTAATGACATCGAAAGCGTTTTGTTTCAAATACTTTAATTGCTTTTCGAAATCGGATTTTGAAATATTGGTGCTTGGGTACCGGTCATCACCAAATCTGTGGTAAGCAAATACAGGCACATCAAAAGTATAAACCTTGCTTGCTTTTTGTGAAAACAGATGCATTGATGCCAATAAAGCCAGAAATATGATGTGGATGCGCATGATGGAAATAACGTAAAAACCAGGCGGTTATTTAAGGTAATCTGACAACTTCTGGGCTAACAGGTAATTCTTAAAATCTTCGGTCATTTTATGGATGATATTTCCCATTAAACATTTTTCAAACGGACATATTACATTATCCATAGGGCATTCAGCTATTTCGATCCTTCCTTCAATGGATTCGTAAATCTCCAGCAGGTTAATTTCTTCAGTAGGCTTTTTAAGTTTAAAGCCACCATGCGGCCCCCTGTTCGACACTAAAAAATCATCCTTAACCAGGCGTTGTAATACTTTTGCAACATGATGCCTGGATGAGCCTGTATGCTCGGCAATTTTAACTACGTTCAGCTTGCTTTCGGATTTTGCTATTAAAACCATGCTGTGAATCGCAATGGATCCGGCTTCTGACATTGAAAAAACTTTTGACATCTGTGTTGATATTTATATAATATATTGTGTGCCACAAACAAAAGTAAACGATCTTTGCAGATATCAAGTATTTAATTGCTAATTTATAACAATTCTATGTGTCAGTGGGTTTTGGCAATTTGATAACCTTTCTAACCATCATAAAACCATTACGTTCCAAAGGTCTTTTAAAATCTGTACGCTGCCTTTTTAAGTGTCTTTATATTTTTAATGGGGTTCGGAGGGTTCAGGTATTGAGCCAGGTGTTTATAAATCTTTACACGTATCCCGTTGGCGGTTTTTGTATCAATCCGGTCGAACGAATGACCTCCCGGAATTTCCTGGAAAATCTCATATTCAAATTTTTTATCTTCTGCTTTCAACGCTTTGATCAAATGTTCCACCTCAAGTACATTTACGTCGTCATCGTTGGTGTTGGTGTGGATCAATAATGGTGTATCCTTCATTTTATGGGCATTCCAGGCAGGTGAACGGCGACGGTATTCGTTAACATTTTCATACGCCGTTTGACCAATGTGGTAATCGGCTGAATAAAGATCGCGGTACGCCTGTGTTTGGTAACCCATCCGGGCAATGATATCACTTACAGGCACACCGGCAAAAGCCACCTGGTAATCGTTGGGATGATCGAAAATATTCATGAGTGCAATTAACCCACCGTGGCTCCATCCTATAATTCCAATTTTATCCTTATCTACAATATCAAAATTCCCGATCATATAGTCTCGACTGGCTTTCACATCTTCTACCTCCAGTCCACCGTAATCAATTTTCTCATAATGACCCTTCCCATATCCGGTACTTCCCCTGTATTCGGCAGCAACAACGATGTAGCCCTGTGCAATTAGTTCGCGGATTATATGGGAATAATAGGTTGAAAAATCCGAATGAACCCCACCATGTGGAAAAACGATCAGCGGGTATTTCTTTTCAGGGTCAACTGTTTTGGGGATGAAAATATAGGTCCAGAACTTAACGGGATTGCCCACGCCCTGGGCCGTTGGGTTTTCCTCTTTCCATTTGGGGGGACCGTAAATATAAACTTTGTCGATGAAGGCTACATCCCCAACCTTTTCGTACCACAGTAAATCATCAATTTTTTTGTTGAGTACATCAAAAGTGTGTTCCATATTTTGGACATTGTGATAGAGTTGTTCTACCTGTTGCCGAATGTCGTCAACGGGTTGGGCAGGAACTGATATAACAAGGGCCCATACCGATACAAATGTCAATAAAAAGTAACCGTATCTTTTCATAATACTGATGTGTTATTTATTATTCAATCCGCCAAAGGTAGCAGATTATCAAAAAGCATCAAAAGGAATTCTTACCTGGTTAATACTTTGGCAAAAAAAGGAAAATGACTGTTGCTTTCCATATTGACCGGAAAATCCACCCCCTATTTCCCTTTAGGGGGACAAAGTCCCAAACTTACTTTGGTTTTGGTTTAAACATAGTAACACTCATGAAAGGAAATTTGGACAGCGTCTGAAACTGTCATTTTTTGTGCGCTCCTATTCATAAAATTATAAAAAGCAGGGTTAGGTAAAATCTTATCCTGTTTGGAGCGTATTAAATTTTCTAACTTTGCTTAAAAATAGGGTTCGAATTGAAATCTGTGATTGCTAAATTTTATGCTTTTATATTGATCATCTCAGTCATTATCGCTGGTTGTAATGTTACGCGGAATGTGAAGGATGGCGAGCATCTTTTAATTAAAAACAGCATTGCACTTAACAAAGAAGAGTCGGGTGTACAAAAGCTGAACTTTAGCACAGATGAGTTGCCATCTATTCTGCAACAAAAACCAAATAAGAATTTTCTCGGATTTCTCCGGGTAGGCCTGTGGGTAAATAGTGTTACCGGTAAGGGAAAAGAAACCGGATTTAAACGGTGGTTGAATAAAAATTTTGGGCAGGAACCTATTATTTTCGATCCATTTCTTGTTGACAGGTCAGTGGATCAATTACAACTATATCTGGACAACCATGGGTTTTTTAATTCAACCATTCAAACAACGCTTAAAAAGAAGGGTAAAAAGGCAAGGGTATATTACCATATTGCGCTTTCAAAGCCCTATCGTATCAATGAAATCAATTACAACATTGAAGATACGGCCCTCCGTCGTATTGTATTTGGAAACCTGAAAGGGTCGTTGATGAAAAGGGATCAAATATATAAATCTTCCACACTTGATGATGAACGGTACCGCATCAAATCGCTACTGAGAAACGAAGGATATTATTATTTCACGCCGGATTATATTTTTTATAAGGTCGATAGCGCTTTGAACAGCCATCAAATGAACCTTGAACTGAATATTCAGCAGGTTGAAATTGCAAGTGATACCAATGCCCTTCTTACTAAAAAAAGGAATCACCAAAAGTTCTACCTCAATAACATTTTTATCAACCCTGATTTTAACCCGCTAAAAACGGATGCCTCAAATATGGAAACGTTTATAAATCCAAATCCCGATAAAGGAATTAACAGGTATGTGTTTTATTACAGGGACAAGCTAAGAATCCGGCCCAGGGCAATCAGGAGTTCCATTTTTCTGGAACCGTTGAAAAAATACAGGGAAAAAGGTGAAAAAAACACCTATAAGCAGCTTTCTGGGTTTCCTTTGTTTGGATATACATCACTGGAATTCAGGCAAGTTACAAATAAGTCAAACATTCCGGATTCAACAAGAAATTACCTTAACTGTTCTATCAACCTGACAAGGCGTCCGGTACAATCCTTTTCGTTGGAAACCGAGGGTACCACTTCAAGTGGTAAACTTGGTATGGCTGGCAATTTTGTGTATCAAAACCTGAACATCTTCCGTGGCGGTGAAGTTTTTACTGTAAAACTAACCGGAGGTTTCGAATGGCAGTCGGGAGGGGGTACCGGGAATGATGTCTTCCTGTTTTTTAACACCTTTGAAACCGGAGCAGAAGCCAGCCTGGATTTTCCCAAGTTTCTGGCCCCGGTATCGCAGGATAAGATGCCAAAAATGCTCAGACCCAGAACCACCATCAAAACAGGGATTAGTTATCAAAACAGGCCCGACTACGAAAGGTATATTTCAAATATTTCATTTGGCTACAACTGGCGGGCAAAGGAGTTTATTTCACATAGCCTGATCCCCATTGAGGTAAACTCTGTAT
>JABMQA010000400.1 GCA_013203545.1 Bacteroidota bacterium | reverse complement strand
GGAAAACAATATGGTGGGTTTTGGAATATTCCCGGCGGCAACAGCTATGTAGCATGTTTTCTGAAGGATGCCGGCGCCGAGTACCTCTGGTCAGATAATCCGGACCAGGGTAGTTTTCCGATGGATTTTGAAACCGTCTATTCCAAAGGCTATCATGCCGATTTCTGGCGGTTTTTGTACTATGCCGAAATGCCCTTGACGTATGATCAATTGCTTGAGGAGGATGCCAGATATGCCGGGATGAAGGCATTTGAAAATAAAAAAATCCTTACCTGTAATACCCTGGTTACACCCTATTATCAGCAGGGACTACTGGAGCCGCATGTTATCCTGGCAGATTATATCAGGCTTTTTCATCCTGAAATGTTGCCCGATCACAAAAACAAATATTTTCATTTTATGCCATGAAAAGAGCCACTGAAACATATACGGATCATATGCGAAGCGCAAGCCTGAAGTTTATAATTATGCTCTTTATAATCCTGGTTTTTTTTATTCTTAATGTTTCGTTGGGTTCGGTTTATATTCCGATATCGGATATTATTAATATTTTTCTGGGAAGTGAAACAGGTGACTCACCCTGGAGGACCATCGTTCTGGATACACGACTACCGCAGGCCATTACTGCTATTCTGGCCGGTAGCGCACTGGGTGTTGCAGGTTTGATGATGCAAACACTGTTCAGAAATCCACTTGCAGGGCCGTCCGTTTTGGGAGTGACCTCCGGTGCCAGTCTGGGGGTGGCTTTACTGATGCTGTTAGCAGGATTCGGGGGAGGAAAGTTTGTGGTGTTTAACCAGGTGTCCGGAAATTTTTCGGTGATCATTGCTGCTTTTTTAGGCGCTTTGGGGGTATTGCTCTTGATAGGTATTTTGGCCGGCCGCGTAAAAAGTAATACGGTAATCCTGATCATCGGCATCATGATAGCCTATGCTGTTACAGCCATTGTGGGCGTATTGCAGTTTTATAGCCTTAAAGAAGACTTACAGGCTTTTGTTATCTGGGGTCTGGGCAGTTTTGCCAATGTTTCATGGAATCAAATGAAATATTTTTTACCGGTTGTGACAGGTGGTTTGCTGTTTTCTGCTATTCTGATTAAACCTTTGAATATTTTGCTGCTTGGCGAAAACTATGCACAAAATCTGGGAATTCACATCAAACGAACCCGTATATTGATCATTGTTATCACCGGGGTATTGGCCGCTACCGTTACTGCATACTGCGGGCCCATAGCGTTTTTAGGGCTGGCCATACCTCATCTCAGCCGCAACTTCTTTCAAACTTCTGATCATATGATCAATCTACCGGGCGTAATACTTGCCGGTTCCCTGCTGGCACTTGTGTGTAGCCTGATTGCGAGGCTACCCGGCATGGAAGGTGCTTTACCCATTAATGCCATAACATCCCTGATCGGGGCACCGATAGTGGTTTGGATCGTAATCAAGCGAAGTAAATTCAAAGCTGAGGTGTAGGATGAAACCTGAAATACTGAATACAACAAACCTGGCCATTGGATACCACGGCAGGACAGGGGCAATCCTGATACAGGAACAGCTGAACCTTGAGCTGCCTGAAGGTAAAATGATATGCCTGCTGGGAAGGAATGGTTCTGGTAAATCTACATTGATACGGACTTTGTCAGGATTCCAGCCAGCATTAAAAGGGAAAGTTAATATTGGTGGGAAAAACCTTGAAAATATTTTACCAAATGATCTCTCCAAATTGGTGAGTGTAGTTCTGACAACCCAGCCTGAATTATCAGGATTAACCGTATTTGCCGTGGTTGCATTTGGCCGCTCACCCTACACCGGATTTTTGGGAAAACTCAGTAAAACGGATTATACCAAAGTGGAACAGGCCCTGGAAAGTGCCGGAATCCTGCACCTGAATGATAAAAGATTTGATCAGCTCAGTGACGGTGAAAGGCAGAAGGTGATGATTGCTAAATCGCTGGCCCAGGAAACTCCAATAATTTTTCTTGATGAACCCACCGCTTATCTCGACTATCCCGCCAAGGTCGATATCATCCGCCTGCTGCTTCAGTCCACCAGGAATAATAATAAATCGGTTCTCATGTCCACACATGACCTTAACCTGGCTTTGAGTTTTGCCGACAGGATCTGGCTGATGGCAAAGGATAAGCCCGTTAAAACTGGAATTCCCGAGGACCTTGTTTTATCGGACGATTTTACCGAGTATTTCAGCGGATCGAATACATCCTTTGATAAGTTGACCGGAACGTTTATTTTTGAACCCGAAAAAGCAGGACACGTTTGTGTGGAAGGAATGGGGTTGAAGTATGACTGGCTGGTCAGGGCATTGAAAAGACAGGGGTATGAGATTCAGGGATCAATACCGGATATCCCGCCACCACATGTTCCGGTAATTAAAATATTTGATGACAGGTTCGAGATAAATGTGTTTGGACAAACTTCAATTGCACATACCATCGAAGAGGTTTTAAACAAAATAACAATACAATGAAAAAACTAATTTCCGGACTGGCCGGTTTGATTCTAATTATTCTAATAGCATGTAATCCTATGAAAAGGGCAGATTTGATCGTACACAATGCAAAAATCTACACTGTTGATGATAATTTTTCGATGGCTGAGGCCATGGTGGTATCCGATGGTAAAATCGTTGCAACAGGTTCTGATAAAGATATCCTTAGCACATATAACGCAGATGAAATGATCGACCTGGCAGGAAAACCGGTTTATCCCGGTTTCATCGATGCGCATTGCCATTTTTACAGCTATGGGCTTGGATTGCTGAAAAGGGCCGACCTGAAAGGAACCGAATCCTTTGAAGAAATTTTAGAGATCATTAAAGCTCATCAAAAAAAATTCCCGTCAGCTTATTGGATAGAGGGCAGGGGTTGGGATCAGAACGACTGGGCTGTAAAGGAGTTTCCAACAAAAGAGCGTCTGGATGAATTGTTTCCTGATAACCCTGTTATGCTTACGCGGATAGATGGGCATGCAGC
>JABMQA010000399.1 GCA_013203545.1 Bacteroidota bacterium | reverse complement strand
TTGGCTGAGTTCTTCCCGTCGTTCTTTTTTTTCCGGATCATCTTTGATTGCCTTAAGTTCAGCATGGACGGTTTTGTTTTGGTTTTCGAGATCTCCGTTTTGCCGGTATTTAATTTGTAGTTCCGGAGGAAGGTCCTCAAACCTAACTGACGGATTTGTGTCAACCATGACTCTTCGGTTTCCTTTTCCTCCATTTTGTCGTTTGACGGAGGATTGGCTGGTCTTACGACTTTCTTTATTTTTTTTCTCTCCTGAAGCATCGCTTCCGGTTTTGGGTTTTTCAGGCTCGGTAAAACGTTGTGGTTTAATCTTATAAATCCGGGCATAGTTTCCCTATTGCCTGAACAACATTCCCATATGCAGTTTGTCACCTGGCCCTTTCAAAAAAAACTGGTTTTTATCCGAATCAATTTCCAGGTCAATTAAAATATCTACCCCCTGTTTATAATCTTTGTTTTTTGTTGCCAGCCAATTGGCCAGCCTTTGATTTGGTTTCATAGTATTGTTGATTAATTAAACTTTCTCATATTTCGATGGATGCCTGAACATGGTTTCAAGTACTTTTTTTAAAACCACATTCCAACTTGCAGGATCGTTATTAGTAAACTGATGGCGTTGCATGTGTTTTTGTAGTGTTTTTACATCAAACATGCTGCGTAGTAAAAACCTGATCCCCGGGTTCTGGTCGAATAAGCACAAAGGCTCTTCATTTCGATGATAAAAATTGTAGTATAAAGTTGATATCAGGTATGGTTTAGCCAGGATATTAAACCTGTTAATCAGTTTAAGCATGCGGAATTTTGTAAAATACCTGGGTAAATGTGTTTCATAATTATAATCGGTCCCTTTATTTTCAGCTGCAGCTTTTAACGACCGGTTATACGCTATACGCCAGTTTGGACCTGCCCCCGAATTTTCCAAATGGTTAGGGTATTTAGTCATGCTTGCAACCGCTTTTAACTTTTTAATATCGGCAAGTTTCAAAGGTTTTGTAAAATAAACATCATCGTAAGTCCAGATAAACTGAGGGCTGATATCCCGATCGGTTAAAAGCATATAAAGCTTTAAAATCTGATCAATAAAATTGCGCCCTTTTTGTTCGGCTACACGTTTAAACGGGATAGCTTCAACATTGGTTAGCCAGTCGGGTATTTCACCAACTACAAAAATCCGATAATTGTCGTGCTGAAAGTTTTTTTCAATGCTTCGTAATGTATAACGAAGCTCAAGCCCGTTGTCAGGACCTTTAATGTATGGGATAATAATATCAATCTGTTTCATAATTTTTTAAGTTTTGAGCTGTGAGCTACGAGCCACGAGCTGGATTCCTTTTTTGTTTAATTTTTATCTTTTAAATCAATTCGTTTTCCAACATTTCCGTAATTATCGAGTTGAACAACCACTTCATCAAACCATTCAACTCCAATATAATCGAGCAAACCATTAATAAACCTGAAATCACCGGCACGTTGCCCATCGAATCTCACGGTATTTTTCCATTTGCTGTGGAAAGCAAAACAAGGCATGGCAATTTGTTTGCGTTTGAACGGGATCCTACCCCAGTTATCATCATCAGGTATAATTCTGCCATCAGGAAAACGCATTTTAAAAACAATCATGCTGTTTTGATCAGTCAGGTTGACAGCAAGATTTTCCAAAACCCTGTTGTGGGCTAACATATCATCATCGTCAATAATTAATATCCATCCTTTTTTCACCTGTCCCAGTAAATCATTCAGGTACAGGTTCCATGGAAAGGTTAATTTGCTCGATTTGGTATAAGGATCAATACAAACTGCCGAATATCCGGCATCGTTTACATAATAAATAGTTTGAACTGTATCAGCCGAAATATGAAGTTTCACATTTTTATAAGTCTGCCTTTTTATGGTACCTATCAACCGGTTAAAATAGTTTGGCCGATTACTGGTCCTGATCAGAATATTTATCAGAGGTTTATATCTCATATTTCGGATTTTTGATTTCAAATCCTTTGCCTTTTCCCCGGGTAACATAACCTGCCCATTTGTCGAAAACAGATCCGATATCAATGGCAATACCACCACGTTCTGCACATTTAACAATGTATGGTTTGCCAATAAATCCGGCTCCAACCAAACAGAGGTAACCTTTTAGGTTAAGTGATTCTATTCTCAGCATTGTTTCATTGAAAACATCGGGATAATGAATCCGGGTTTCTTTGAAGTATTTGGGTTGTTTCGGAATAATTATTTTGGCAACTTCCTTTAAGTGAGGATACTTATAAGCAATTCTTTCAGCTAAATCATGTCCCGTAATGATTAATACTTTTTTGAACTGGCTAAACAAGTGGTCATAAAATTGTTCC
>JABMQA010000398.1 GCA_013203545.1 Bacteroidota bacterium | reverse complement strand
TTATTGATGTTTTCGGGCTCAACATTCTCGATATCCGTGAACAAATAAATATTGATATTTCCATTGGGTAAGGTGCCGGATGTACAAATAAATTTTGAAGAATCGCCAACAGTGGCCAGCACCTCATTCACCCTGGCATACACCTGGAGTGTATCACAATTTTGTTCTACTGGTATATCAAATGCTTCAAATGCCAATTGATTATCCCCCAGGTAGGAGGTTTTTGCTTTAATATCCTCCACATAAATCGTTGATGCCGAATCACCATCAACTATTCCACTCACATTGATGGTTGTTTTTGTAAGACTGGTAAGCTGGTTGCTAACATTGTAAGTATATTGATCCAATACACCATTTTTATGAATTGATATCCTGTTTCCCATATTATCATAGGAAAACTTATTGTGCCACAGCGTTTTGGCTTCCTGATCAATTACCTGCTCGCTGACAAGCCTGTACATATAGTCATATTCATAATTTGAAGTTATACCGCGGTGGTCTTCAATTTTTTGAAGCATGGTTGACGCATCAAAAGAATAATCAAAACCTGATATCATTTCACCCGTGGATTTTTTATTGTACAGTGAAGACAAACGGTTGAGGCCATCATAGGTATAATCGGTATAGGAATCATTTCCAAGCGTTTTCCTGATCAGGTTGCTGTTGGCATCATAAGAATACGCAGCACTGGTATAATTGCTTTCCACGTTTGAAAGCCTGTTCAGGTCATCATATGAATATTCGATGGCCAACCCATCCACATCCATTGTTTTATTGTTAAAGGCACTGTCGTATGTGTAGGTAAAATCATCACCCTGCCCGGGCCCGGTAATGGTCACCAATCGTCCGCCAACATCGTAATTGTATGTTGTGGTTCCAATGCCATCATTCATTTGAATGATTTCGCCATTATCATTATGGCTATACGAAACATCCGGTGTATTGCCGGCATAATCAATATGGGTTAATAAATCGAAATCGTAACTATAGGTAGTTAACAAACCATTTTCATCCAACCTGGTTAAAATATTCCCTATTTCATTATAGGCGTATTGTTTCGAAGTGCCATCGGGATTGGTCTCTACAATTAAACGGTTCAGGCCATCATAGCTATACGAAGTTGATAATGCATTCATCGACAACCGGGTCATATTGCCGTTCCCATCGCATTCAAGTGTTAAATATCCATGTGGCCCTTTGGCCGATACAACCTGGTTCATGCCGTCGTAAGTAAACTCAACAGACCTGCTGCCCCGGTCTATGGTCTCAACCAAATTCTGGAAATCATAGCCATACTGATCAAGGGTCGCATCAGGATAAGTAACCCTGGTAATCTGGTTAAGGTCATCATACAGATATTCCGTAGTCCACCCCAGGTCGGTCAAACTCAGAATCCTGCCCAGATCATCATTGATCAAAGATGTTGGATTGCCGGAAGGATATATAATCTCAGACAGGTAGCCAAACCCGTCATAATTATAGGAAATTTGATTGTTGTTGCCATTTGTATACGTCTGTAGGTTTCCATCGGGATAATAAGTAAATTGTTCCTCACTTACAGGAGTGGTTATGCCAATAACATTATCGTTGCCATCATATTCAAATGTTATTGTTCTATTCATCGGGTCAGTGATGGTTTCCAGGTTGTCGTTGTCATCATATGAGAACAAGGTAGCTTTAAATCTTGGATCGGAAAACTGGGTAATATTCCCGGATTCATCCCACACATATTGCTTTTCGAAATAGCCTGTTGTTATGCTGTTGACATTTCCGGCGGCATCGTATCCATAAAATATTGATGCTGATGGATCGGGCCTGACGATGTGTGTAATCCTGTAATTTGGAAGGTCAACATAATAGGTGTCAAAATTCCCATTGTTATCGTAGCTTTTAATTATTCCGGTAGTTCCGGCTCCATAGGAAAAATAGGTGGTGGAACTCACACCGTTGGGATTGGTAAATGTCCAGTAAAATGCAAGTTGGTTCGGGCCGATAATCCCGGTGGCTGTCCATGCAATTTCTGTTGTCCCTGCCGGGGTTGTAATGGATACTATTTGCGGTTGCCAGGTATATCCAGACTGGTTGGCAATTTGCACCTGATCATAGGCTATGGTAGAGGCAAATCCCCCCATATCCGTGATACCCACCAGGAATTCATTATTTGTATATCCATACTGAAATAGGGCCGTTCTTCCTAATGGGTCAGTGGCCTGGGTAATCCTTCCATTGCCATTCAAATTAAAAGTAACAGATCTGCCATTGGCATCCGTAATGGAATGCAGGTTATAATTTAAATCGTAATTCAGTTCAACAGTATTGCCGTTCCGGTCTTCAATGGAGGTAAGTTTATGATGATACGGATTATCATACCTGTATTTTAATTTTGTCTCTTTCATGGTCAGTCCATAACCATATCCTCCGATTACTGAATACCTTTCAAAAACATAGTAGTTATCGGCATGGGCCGGCACAGAGGTGTTGCCAGAAAATGTGTAGGTCTCCCTGGCACCGTCAGGCATAATCAGGGTAATAACATCCGGGGATTGTTCGCGATAAAAAGAGGCATACGAAAAACTCCATCTTTTACCCAACGGGAAATACTGGGTTGGTGAAGGTAACCCGCCGGTAATTTCCTGCTGGTCGTTGCTGTTGTACACCAAATCC
>JABMQA010000397.1 GCA_013203545.1 Bacteroidota bacterium | reverse complement strand
GAAATTTTTTATATCGTTTCGTTTTTATTTTACAATAAAATTACTTTCTGTTTTGATCTGTGAATCTGGTGCTATTTTTCTCTTCCGGTTTATCTTCCTTAGGTAGTGTAAAAAAGAAAGAAGCGCCTTTATTTATTTCCCCTTCTGCCCTTATATCCCCGCCATGTTTTATTATTATACGTTTTACATTTGCCAATCCGATACCGGTGCCCGGGAACTCGTTAATACTGTGCAAGCGTTGAAAGACACCAAATATCTTTATCTTCTGCATCATAAGTCATACCCACAGGATTCTTTCCCAAAAGACCGGCAACTTTCTCAGATAGTTTTCCCATTCCAATAATCGAGCGAGTGGTTAGGATATTTGTTTCTGTATTGATAGAATTAACAATAACAAAAGAATTTTTACTAATGAACTTTTGAAGTTGTTCTCCAATATAAGTATAAATGTCGTCATCTTGCGGGAAGTCAACAAACTTCATTGCGGTTTCGGATAATAACTCAATATTTTTATGATGTTCTTTTTCTTTTTCTTCTGCTTCCACTCTCACCCGCACTTCATTAATAATGTTCTTATGAGTCATACAAGCTTCTATAGCAACGCTTAACTTTTTAGAAAGACCGGCAAGCAGATTTCCTAAAGGTTCATCTGCTATTTCCCTGCCGGCATAGACCAGATAAAGAATCGCCACATTGGTTACAGGCACAATCAATACGGATTCTTTTTTTTCAGTCAGGATAGGACAATACTGCAAAAAATCTTTGTCATCTTTGTATCTAAGTACAAATTGCCGGCTTTTTTGAATTTGATTTAAAACATTCCGGAGATTCATTATTTCGCCTTGTGCCGGCACATCTTCCATATTAATTCCGGCACTTGCCACAGGCTGGAGTTTTTTCTCTCCATTTTTGATCCAGATAATACCGTGATGAGCATTCGTTTTATGCACCATCGTGTAAATAACTTCGTGAAGCATTTCCGACAGGTTCAAACTGTTACCAATGGCAAGCGCAAACTCATAAGAAATACTGAGGTTTTGAAGAGAAGATCCCACTGGTTTTTTCATAATTTATTCTCCCATCGCTGGTTCAAAGTTAATTGATTTTATAATCTTCTTATCCAAACTGCTGGATATAGCTGGCTCAGAAATAGGCTGCCAACCATGATTTATTCCTACCGACATGAAGACCTCAACAGCAGCGATAATAGCCCCACCCCTGAAAAAGTCATCACAAGTAAACAAAGATGGCTGATCAATATTAATAATACTGCCGGCACTACCCCCGATATATGCTACTTCTTTTAAATTATTTTCGTATAAAGATTCTAAAAGCAGCGGAATATTATCTGCATATCCATCAGTAAATATCAGAAATGTCCGGGTATTTTTTGAAGCATGATCTTCCTCCTGTTTAATTTTCAATTATTTGCTATTATCTCTTATATTTGGTTCTGCTGTTATTTTAGTGTAAATGATTAAATGCGTAAATGTTATTTCATTTGTTTCTTTTGTTAGCCTTATTAATTCTTCTCTTTCAATAAAATTTCATAAAAATAACAATTTTTAGAATTAAGTCACTGATAATCCTCTCATCCAGGAAGAATCTCATCCCAATCGTATTCAATTTCATGCAGAAATAACCCGTGTGCAGGTACAGAGGGGCCTGCATTCTGTCTGTTTTTGCTTTCTATAACCCGACGGAATTCCTGAATATTTAGTTTCTCTTTTCCCACCCTGATCAGGGTACCTACCATTGCCCGTACCATGTTTCTCAAAAAACGATCAGCTTTGACTGTAAAAACCAACCGGGTTTCCATCTCGTCCCATCCTGCTGAATAGATTTTGCAGTTATTTGTTTTAACGTTGCTGTGCAATTTTGAGAAACTCGTAAAATCATGATATTCTTTCATGATTTCGCAGGCCTCATTCATCAAATTGATATTTAATTCCTTGGTAAACAACCACGCATACCTGTTGTTAAATGGATTTTTTTCTGTTGCAATATGGTATTTATATGTTCGCGATAGCGCATCAAACCTTGAATGTGCATCCTTTCTAACCCTGAAAATTTTATGTATAACAATACTACCCGGCAGGTAATTATTCATATTTCTTTTGAGATCGGATAGTCGGGTTGGTTCAAACAATACCGGATGATCGAAGTGGCAATAAAAGTTTACGGCATGTACACCTGCATCGGTTCTTCCACAACCGGTTACGTGGCCATTAAATCCTGCTTTAAACCTGAGTCCGGTTTCGATCAATTGCTGGATGCTGATTGAATTTTCCTGTATTTGCCAACCATGATAGTCGGTACCGTCGTACGAAAGTTGAATAAAATATCTCATATGAAGATAATAGTGATTTTAATTTAAATCGAATCTAAATTTTTTGGAAACACCTGTAAATACAGGGTGTCTGCTAAATATTCTATTTATAACACTTCTAAATTTTTAAGGCTTCTTGTCATAATGCAATTTCGGATTAGTTTTGCGTTGTTAAACGATTAACAACACCAGGTTTTTAATTTAGTAATAAACAGGTCAAAAATAACATACCAATATTCAATAGTTTAATTTGTAATACTCAAACAAAAAAATTTATGGCAACAAACGTACAGAACATCATTGAGAAATACAATAAGGATAAGACCAGATTGATGGATATCCTTATTGATGTTCAATCAGAGTATGGCTATATTCCAAAGGAGGCAATCGGTCAGATTGCCAATAATTTGGATATTTCGCATGTTGATGTGGAGCAAACGCTGTCGTTTTATCATTTTTTTTCCGAAAAACCCACCGGAAAGTATGCGATATACTTGAACGATAGTGTAGTGGCAAACATGATGGGTCGTCAGAAAGTGAAAGAGACTTTTGAAAAAGAGGCAGGTATAAAATTTGGGGAGGTAAGCCCTGATGGTCAGATTGGTTTGTTCGATACCGCATGTATTGGAATGAACGATCAGGAGCCGGCCGCGTTAATCAACGGCAGGGTTTTTACCAACCTCACCCCATTCAGGGTTAAGGAAATTATCAGGGATATTAAGGGCGGTACAGTTGTGGAAGATATGTTTACGGCTGCGTATGGAGACGGTGAAAACAGGAATGAACTGATCAAATCAACTGTTCAGAACAACATTCGGAAAAAAGGCCCTATCCTGGATGATGATTATACGCCGGGTATTGTAATCTGGAAAAAACTGCCTGAGATGACACCCGAACAAGTAATCGACGAAGTAAAAAAATCACACATCCGGGGTCGTGGCGGAGCAGGGTTCCCTACCGGTTTGAAGTGGGAATTTTGCCGCAAGACCAAGGGCGATAAAAAATACATCTTTTGCAATGCCGATGAGGGTGAACCCGGAACTTTCAAGGACAGGGTTATTCTTACCGAAAGGCCAAAACTTCTTTTTGAGGGTATGGTAATAGCCGGTTACGCAGTTGGTGCAACCGAGGGTATTGTTTATGTGCGTCACGAATACACCTATTTAAAGAATTATCTGGAAAACCTTCTTCAGGGAGCCCGCGACAGGAATCTGCTGGGCAAGGATATTGGTGGTATTAAGGGCTTTGATTTCGATATCAGGATACAGTTTGGTGCTGGGGCTTATGTTTGTGGCGAGGAATCCGCACTGATCGAGTCAGCCGAAGGTAAACGGGGTGAACCACGCGACAGGCCTCCATTCCCGGTCGAAAAAGGTTATCTCGACAAACCCACAGTTGTGAACAATGTTGAGACACTCTGTTCGGTAGTGAAAATACTTCTCAACGGCCCTGAATGGTACCTAAAATTTGGTACCAAGGACTCGGCAGGATCAAAATTGTTGAGTATCTCAGGCGATTGTAAATATCCGGGTGTTTATGAGGTTGAATGGGGATTTGCTGTAACAGATATTTTGGAGATGGTTGGTACTGACATAGAAGATGTTCAGGCAGTTCAGGTTGGCGGACCGTCCGGATCACTTATCGGAAAGGATGAGTTTGCAAGAACGCTTTGTTTTTCCGATCTGGCAACAGGAGGTTCACTCATAATAATTGGCAAACAGCGCGATATCCTGAATGATATTGTACTCAACTTTACTGATTTTTTCATTGATGAATCATGTGGCTCTTGCTCCACCTGCCGCAATATTACGCATCTTATGAAAGTGAAACTGGAGAAAATCCTCGATGCAAGGGGGGTGGAGAATGATATCAATGACCTGGTTGAATGGGGTAAAATCCTTAAAGTTAGTCGTTGTGGACTAGGACAAACAGCTGGTAATCCGATTTTAACGAGTATCAAAAATTTCAGATATCTATATGAGGAAAAAATCCAGAAAGATAAGGAATATGATAGCGGTTTCGACCTGGCTGAATCTGTGAAGGATTCATGCGAAGCTGTCGGAAGGATACCCAACCTGAACTAAAAATAATCATTCTTGAAATTTATAAAAATAATTATATGAGCACATTAATAAAATTTAAAATCGATGGTGTTGAATGTATGGCCGAAACAGGAGCATACGTTGTTGAGGCTGCCGTCGAAAATGGCATTTTTATCCCTACCTTGTGCAATATCAAAGGGGTAAAGCCAAGAGGTTCGTGCCGGGTTTGCACTGTACTGGTTAATGGTCGCCCCATGTCGGCCTGTACAACTCCGGTAGCTTCCGGTATGGAAGTCGAAAATAATATTGCCGAATTAAATGATATCAGAAAGGCGATCATTGAAGCATTGTTTGTTGAAGGAAATCATTTTTGCCCCTCATGCGAAAAGAGCGGAAATTGCGAGTTACAGGCGCTGGCTTATCGTTTCCAAATGATGGTTCCGCGGTTCCCATTTGATTTTCCTGTACGTGACATTGATGCCTCAAATCCAAAGATCATCAAGGATCACAACAGGTGCATACTTTGTAAGAGATGCATCAGGGCTATCAAAACAGAAGATGGTAAGAGTGTTTTTGCCTTCAAAAAAAGAGGCAGGCAACTCGAAATCAATGTTGACCCTGATTTGGGTGAACTCTTCACAGATGAACTTGCCGCCAAGGCAGCAGAAATTTGCCCTGTGGGAGCTATTCTTTTGCGTGAGAAAGGATATGAAATTCCTATCGGACAGCGCAAGTTTGATAAAGAACCCATTGGAAGTGATATCGAAAAAAAATAAAACTATAAGGAGAATATTAAAATGAGTAAACCAATCGTAGCAACGACATCACTGGCTGGATGCTTCGGCTGTCACATGTCAATTCTCGACATCGATGAAAGAATCCTGGACCTTATTGAACTCGTTGAATTTAATAAGTCGCCCATTGATGATATCAAGGAATTTACCAAAATGTGCGATATAGGCCTCATCGAAGGAGGATGTTGCAACAGTGAGAATATACATGTTCTGAAAGACTTTAGGAAGAATTGTAAAATTCTCGTATCACTCGGTGAATGTGCAATTATGGGTGGGTTGCCGGCATTGCGTAATGGCATCCCGATTAAGGAATGCCTGGAGGAAGCCTATTTGAACGGCCCTTCGGTGCGTGAAAATAAAAAAAGGATCATTCCCAATGATGATGAACTTCCAATGCTCCTGGATAAGGTATATCCATGTCATGAGATAGTGAAGATTGATTATTACCTGCCGGGATGCCCGCCAAGTGCCGAACTGATATGGAATGCACTGGTTGCACTGGTTACAGGTGATGAGATGAAATTACCTTACGAAGTTGTTAAATTTGATTAATTAAAACAAAGATAGAAAATGGGACAGAAAATAACAATAGAACCTATAACCAGGGTAGAAGGCCATGGTAAGGTTACCATTCATCTTGATTTAAAAGGAAACGTAAATCAAACCAGGTTGCACATTGTTGAGTTTCGTGGTTTTGAAAGGTTTGTACAGGGCAGGCCTTATTGGGAGGCGCCCGTACTTGTACAGCGTTTATGCGGAATATGCCCGGTAAGCCACCATCTGGCTGCAGCAAAAGCACTGGATGTAATAGTTGGTGCCGGCACAGGAGAAGGATTAACCCCAACCGGTGAAAAAATGCGTCGCTTAATGCATTATGGCCAGATGTTCCAATCACATGCGTTGCATTTCTTTCATCTTGCTTCGCCGGATTTGCTTTTTGGTATCGATAGTGATCCTTTGATGCGGAACGTTATCGGAGTTGCCATTATGCATAAAGACCTTGCCGTACAAGGTGTGATGATGCGTAAGTTTGGCCAGGAGATCATTAAAGCTACGGCTGGTAAAAAGATCCATGGAACCGGCGCCATTCCCGGCGGGATTAATAAAAATCTATCCATCGAAGAACGCGACACCTTCCTGAACGGGGCCGATCCCATGAACATCGATAAAATGATCGACTGGGCTCAGGCCGCTGTGGATTTCTTTAAAGAATATCATAAGCAAAACAAAAGCCTCATCGATAACTTTGCGGCTTTCCCTTCTAATCACCTTAGTCTTGTAAGGAAAGATGGAGCCATGGATCTGTATCATGGGGTACTGCGTGCCATTGATACCGATGGCAAAAAGATTCTCGACGATGTGGATTACCAGGATTACCTCGAATATATTGATGAAGAGGTACGTGCATGGAGTTACATGAAATTCCCGTATCTCTATAAGATTGGTCGTGAAAATGGTTGGTATCGCGTTGGTCCGCTTGCAAGATGTAATACCGCCGAATTTATTCCTACACCGCTTGCTCAGAAAGAATTCGAAATTTTTAAAGCCTATACCAACGGCAAACCCAACAATATGTCGATGCACATGCATTGGGCAAGGTTGATCGAGTTGCTGCATTCAGGCGAAATGATCAAAGAATTACTAAACGATCCGGATTTGCAGGGTAACGATCTGGTGACAAAGGGTACCAAAACCAACGAAGGTGTCGGGGTTATTGAGGCCCCACGCGGAACACTGTTCCATCACTACAAGATCAACGACAGGGATCAGATTGAAATGGCGAACCTTATCGTATCCACTACCAACAATAATGAACCCATGAATGTGGCTGTAAATAAAGTTGCCAAGGACGTAATGACCGGGCATAAAAAAATTACTGAAGGTATGATGAACGCTGTGGAAGTAGCCATTAGAGCTTATGACCCCTGTCTGAGCTGTGCTACCCACGCGCTCGGCCAAATGCCACTGGAAATTTCACTCTATGATGCGCACAACAATTTGCTTGATAAAAAAAGATCATAATTGCAGAAACAGTTGCAAATACTAATTTATGGATATGGAAACCCGGGCCGTGAAGATGACGGTCTGGGTAACCGTTTTGTTGAAATGGCTGAAGCCTGGGCGAAATCCGAAGGGCTGGCAAATATCCAGTTTGATTCGAATTACCAGCTTAATATTGAGGATGCTGCTGAAATTGAACCGAAAGATATTGTAATTTTTGTTGATGCTTCAACCGAAGAAATTGATGATTTCATATTAACGGAAATTACACCCTCCTCAAAGGTTGAGTTTTCGATGCATTCGGTATCAGCTTCGTATGTTGTTCAACTGTGTAATGACATTTACAAAAAGTCCCCTAAATCCTTCCTGCTGCATCTGAAAGGATATCAATGGGAATTTTTGGAGGGCTTATCTGCCAGGGCTTCCGAAAACCTTGAGAAGGCGCTCGCGTTTATCAAGCCATTGCTCCTCGATCCGGAGAAAATAATTGCTAAACCAGTATAGCCGATAAGTTTAGGAAGCAGTAAACTATTCAATATTTCAAAGCCCTGCAACTTGCAGGGCTTTGTTTATTTTAATTCGGTACAAATCCAAATTTGTTCGATATTTTGATTCCGGTTCTTTGAATTGTACTTTTGTGCCCAACTAATCAACCATTTTTTAAATGTCACATTCACACAATCATAATAAATTAACCGACCGTGTCAGGCTCTCATATTG
>JABMQA010000396.1 GCA_013203545.1 Bacteroidota bacterium | reverse complement strand
GCCGATGGGGCAACTGCCAATGCAAGCACCGGGGATTACCAGCTCATTTGCGCTCCTGAAGGTTGGAGTGGGATTTCGGGATATAAAGTTCCGGAAAATCCTGCAATCGAAGATGTTTTATCAGGTATTGCAAATGAAATGGGGATTTTACTTTCGAATAGTGGTTTTTACTGGCCTTCTCAAAATATCAATACGATTGGCAACTGGGATCCCAACAATGGATACAAAATTAAAATGAACGAACCGGCTTGTTTCGTCATGATTGGTGATATGTCGGAGGATAAAACCATAATTGTAAACACAGGGGCAAACTATATTCCCGTTTTATGTGATCAAGCGGTGCCTGCTGTTGAAATCTTCTCACAATTTGGTAATGATATGATGTTTGCGTTCGATTTACAAACACAAAAAATTTACTGGCCCGAAGGCGGGATATATACACTTGAGGTACTTGCACCCGGTGTTGGATACCTTGTTAGTATGTATCAACCCGGTGAGGCTACTTTCCTGTGTGAAAACAAAACCTTGATGAATGATGTAAAAGCACAGAAACAGGTATTTGAAAATGAGCCATGGGTATACACCGTATCAGGCACTCAGCACCTTATTTCAATAAACAAATCAGCATTTGCTGACATGGGAAAAGGTGATTTTATTGGTGTTTTTAATAATTATGGTTTATGTGCGGGATATACCCAATACAATGGTGAGACCGAAAACCTGTTGCTGGTAGCATATAGCGATGACTTTACCTCTGATGCCATTGATGGTCTCCAGGAAAGTGAAAACATGACTTTCAGGATTTTCAGGCCATCACAAATGTTAGAAACAGAAGTTGCTGTGCAGTTTGATGCTTCGATGCCAAATACCGGATCATTTGCGGATATGGGTCAGTCAATGATCCTCAAACTTGGTGAAGGCGCAACAACCATCCAGGAAAACGGGCGGTCCAACATCAGTATCTATCCAAATCCGGCTACTGATATTGTTTATATCAGCCTCAATGGCGTTGATTACACCGAAGCAACAGTTGTTATTTATGACACCGAAGGCCGTGCAATAATCAACCAGGTGTTTAATGGTCAGGCCGAACTGAATGTTAGCTCACTAAAAGCTGGTATTTATTTCGTGAAGATCAACACCGAAACGATGAATGAAATAATGAAGCTTGTTATCAAGTAGAGTGACTTATAAACGTTAGGTTTTAATTAAAAAGGCCCCGTCATGAATTTGGCGGGGTTTTTCTAATTAATGATACATCGTTTTACCACCATGCCCTGTTCTGTTTCAATCACGAAAATGTAGAGGCCGGACTTATATCGATGGGTGTTCAGCGTGAAGGATGTACTGTTTAAATCCTTGCTGTAAATAACCTGTCCGGTATGATTGTAAATTCGTAGTGTATAAATTGTGTTGTCAGATTGGATTTGAACAACTCGCTGACCAGGGATCGGGAAAACACGTACCGCTTGTGAACTGGTAATTTCTTCGGTAGAAGTTGCTACATCCAGGTAAAACATAGCGGTTTCCTGTGAGCCAAATTCACCACCTGAAAAGTAAGTTGTACCCCAGATATCTTTTAGCTGATAATAACCGTCTCCATAATCGCAGCACATGCCATCACCACCTTCATCAAACACGGTAAGTCTGTAACAATCATTGTTATCAAATTCTATTTCGAAAGTATAGAAGCTGTTGTTATCAAAATTCCCGGCGCTGAAAATTATTTCCCCGGCACTGTTCGTGACCTCGCAACTTGTTTCGTATCCTTTATTATCCGTATGCAATTCCAGTAACAGGAGATCAGAGCCAATGGTTTGCGCATCACTAAAATCCTTTTCCAAAAAATCATTATCCGGGTTTGCATCGGGATGCCCGTTGGGGGATCCTACTTCAACCGTGATCGTATTTTCGCCCATCAGGTTGATGCTTACTTCGGGCAGTTCAATTTCCATGGTCTCTTCTTGGGCCAATTCGCCATTCCAGGTGTAGTTGTGGATATCCCCATTTATGGTGTATGTGATCTGGCAACTGTCGAGGCTTTGAAAACACAAGTTTTTAATAGCCACTACAGGAATGATCGTATTTCCGCAAAATGTTTCTCCTGGAAAATCAATGCTTTCCAATCCCACATCATAATAAGCCATTGTGGCATCGGATAAAAGGAAGGTATTTGCCTGGAATATTTCCCTGGTCACGGTATCCTGTACAAAGGCAACAAGCTCACAGTTTTCGATGAGCCAATCCGTTGCAACGCTGAAGTCGAAATCAAAAACAGCATCCTGATTTTTACTATCGGCCAGCGGCGTTCCATACTGATCAGGAATCATCAGTCGCTGGACATAATTCACCTCATC
>JABMQA010000395.1 GCA_013203545.1 Bacteroidota bacterium | reverse complement strand
TTGGTGAGGGTACCACCGTCGATAACCAGTTTACCACCCGGCTTCACAATGATTTTGGCATCTTCAAGAAATCCGACCCTTGCATCACTTGAAATGGTTAAGGTTGCACCGGAGTTTACGTTTACAATCCTGTCAATTCTCATGAAAGAATTCCAGGTAGTGTCTGTAGATATTTCTAGTGCTTGTGTGTTTAGATCGCAAGGTAATGGCAGTTCCCACGTTCCACGGCCATGTGTTCCTATTCTCAATTTATTACAAAAATAGTTTATTTCGAGTCCAGTATTTCGACAATGGGGCAATTTTGTCCCCACCAGTTTCCATTCTTCATTGGTCTGTTCTTGTAATTCACTATTAGTATAAAACACTCCGAATTCAGTTGCAAAATAAAGACCATCATTGTTGTCATTAACTGCAGCCAAACAATTGGCCCTGGTATAGGTATGCTGAAGGTTGCCTGTTAAATCTTCTATATCAGGATTCGATGGAATCGTATAGTCTATTTTGACCACAAAATCTTCTGGTGTTGCATAAAAGCCACTGGGGGGCTCAGTATAAGCAAGGTAGATGATATCCGGGTTTTCCGGATGGAACTCTACAGAGGAGATTGTCCATTCATCTGTTGGAATATCCAGCTCTGTCCAGGCTACATTCTGATTGTTTGCGTTCGTTGTCCTGAATAAATGCCAGCGCTGTTCCTTGTTATTGTTAGAATCATAATGTTCATCACGTATAAAGGCAAGTAAGTAATTCTCATCTGTGTATGGGGTGACTAATCCAAGGATGTAAACTTCATGTGATGAAGGGAATAATAGACTAAATTCTGAAATAAACTCATTTGTTACACCAGTGCCGGTTAGCCCATAACCATCTGATCGGTAAACATCCTCTATACCAGTATCAGAAAATTGATTCCAGAAGAATATTGAGGAGTTTTGTTTATTAATGACCCCAACATTGTGAAAAAATGCTGATCTATAGTTGCTAAATTGTGTATAGTATTGGTTATTAAATTTCACATCTGAGTATGCCCAAACTCCCTCCTGACCAGAAGCCCACATGTTATTTGGGTCTTTATTATCAATCACTGGTTTCATCCCATCCCAATCAAATACATGTTCCCACTGTGGGTTCCAATTCTGGGAATATTGGGTCCGTGTCAACTGGGTTCCATCATGGTATAATCCTGCCATAACGTACTCTGGGTTCGAGAATGAAGTGGCCATTAGTTCAACCTGGGCTACCCCTAGGCCATTGTATTTATCAGTCCAGTTTACCCCACCATCAGGAGATTTTTCTACACCTCCGTGCGTACAGGCCCAGACTTCATTTGTATTATAGGGATGGTAGATTATGTCTTCTACATCAACGTGCACAACATCTGCATTCGACCAAACTATACCTGTAGAAATATTGTATTTTGCAATCCTTAATCCTTTTGATGTCAAAATGTCCACACCGTTCGTTTGATCTACACCAAAGCCATGTCCATCCCCAAATTCAAAATCCCCACCAGTATAATTGCCAATTGGGCTCCAGCTTGTCGCATTTGGCACATCCAAATAATAAAAATTGAAACTTGATAAATGCCTCGTTGCCAGGTATAAAGAATCTGGTTTTGCCTTTGAAACTTCAATGGTAAACCTGTTGTCGCGTATTACATTCGTATTAAATATTCCTGGTGGTTGTGGGATCATTGCCTGCCAACTCTGCCCATAATCGGTTGAGTTCATTACTTTCCAGGCGCCATTAATAAAAGCTGTTGCATAAAGTAGCGAATTACTTCCCGGTTTGTATTCAATATCATAAAAAAAACCATCTTCCACCTCATTCCAGGTTGGGTTTGAAGTATTACAATTCGTACCTTTATATAGTCCATCCTTGGTTGCCACAAAGAGTGTAGTCGGAGAGATTGGATCAATAATGACCTTAAATAACCTGTTCCATGCACCAAAGACTTCGTGATTTGCAATGTTTTCCCAGTTTTGCCCTTCATCAACAAACCTGAATATACCACCTGTACGACCTACATACATACTTTCGGTGCTCGCGCCGTTGCCACTGCTTGCCATATATTGAAGGAACGTCGGGTTTTTTCGAATGAACGTTGGGTTTGGCCGAACATTCGTTTTGGGTAGATGTGTGTAATTTAGAAAGAAATCAAATTACGAAACAGATATAGAAGCAAAATTTCAGCCGGACGGTCATTCCTATGGTATTCTTTTAGGTGAATTTTATTCTAACGCACCTATATGTTCCGACACCTCAACCAAAAACCCCTCAATTGCCTTTTTCATCTCCGAATCGGAGCAGGTATAGTTATTTACAATTACTGCAATAACCAACTCCTTTCCGGATGCCGTTGTCAAATATCCTGCATACCCCATCACACCCGTCATATATCCTGATTTAGCCCGGAAGTTGTTTTTGAGAATGGTTCCTTTTCCAAAGCTTTTCATGCTGCCTGATACTCCGGCTACCGGCAATGAATTCAGAAATACCTCAGAATGGTTGCTTTGTGTTTTCATAAATTGTAGGATTCCAACAAGGCATTCAACAGTTAGTTTGTTTTTTAAGGAAAGGCCGCTGCCATCAAAAAGGGACATGCCGCCGGTATTTATTTCATGATCTTCCCAAAAAGATTTCAGATGGGCACTGCCCTGTTCGGTTGAAGCCTCAGCGTTGTTTGCCAGGGCAAGATGAAGGAGCAAAGTTTCGGCATAAAGATTTATACTTCGCCGGTTGAGTTGGGTTATGATGTCGGAAAGTGGTGGGGATTTCTGCGTAAACAGGTGCTTTCTGCTTTTTTTATCTGTATGATGATAAAGTGATTGTGGCTTTCCGTTCACAATAATACCTTCCTGGTCAAGGTGGTTTATCAATTCGCTTGCTACAAGGTATGCCGGATCTGGTACTGACCCCTTTATCACAAATTCGTCCCGTCCTTTGGGTATGGTTCCCCTGATGATCCGCCTGTCGGAAAGCCAGGTGCCGTAAATATAAGCGTTGTCACGGGTGTCATCTGCGGCTGTAACCTCATTCATAAATTCGATGTTTGGAATTGGCGGATCAATTTTTTTAACCAGTGAAGGCGTGCCGGCAGTGTTCCGGGTTTGTAGAAAGATTTTATAGGTATTGTCATAAATTGATAGCCCGTTTGCCGGCGAACCGTAATAATTCCCGATGTCCTCCCAGATCCAGTTATCCGGTATCCGGATTTCCCCAAACAATGCGCCATCGCCGATCACATTGCCATTTATTTTATGAATACCTGCCTGCTTTACCGACCGGGCAAAAGTTCTAATAATATCACCATAGTGTTCATTAAACAAGGATGAACCTAGGGCAGGATCGCCACCGCCGTGAATGTACAGGTTTCCGATAAGGGTTCCCGCTTTATCGATGTAACCATCGTATTGCAATTCGGTGAGAAAAGTATGGTCGGGGCCAAATATTTCGAGCGCTACTGCCGAAATCAGTAATTTCTGGGTAGAGGCAGGAGTGATGCTGACCGATGAATTGTAGTTGAGAATGGTTGTTGCCGAGTGAACCTCCCTGGCCAGGATAGCTACTGACGCATGCTTCAGCAATGAACCGGACACAAATTCATCAACCAGCATGATTGGCTCTTGTCTTTCATTGGGATTGTTTTGATGGCATGAAGGTGTACAAACTGATAAAATCAGCATACACGGGATAATCAGATGTGGAATTCTCATATTCAGGATCGCTTTATGACAGGAATTACAAAGCTATGAGATTTTTCGTTCTTGAGGTAGATGAAAATGGTTATCTCAATCACAACTTATGTTAGGCTCTTAAAAAGTCATTAATGATAAAAATTACCTAATAATCAAACCCGTACCGGGTTTTTCTGCAGATGTAATACTGGTTAGCTAATCGGGTAGGAAGCGGCTCGCGCCGCTGTCCCCCCACACCACCCGGCATCCCGCAATTGCGGGACCAAGGCGATTTCTATTAATCTTTTAAACCTTCATCCGGGCTTCTAATGATAAAAGCCCGGCCTCTGCAAACC
>JABMQA010000394.1 GCA_013203545.1 Bacteroidota bacterium | reverse complement strand
GTACAATAATTGGAACCCAAACAGCTGAAATAACTTTCAACCCAGTATGGGTTGCCCTATTGTAGATATGTGCTCCTTGATTGAATAAACCAAAACCCAGTATGGGTTTGACTATAAAATGAAATGACCAAATCTGTAAAAGTTAAATACCACAATCCCCATAGGGACAAGGCGTACCAGGTTGTTATGCATTAGTTGACATATCATTTGCTTTTTCTCTTTTCAGGTATATTGGGAGTGATGCCATCCCTGGGTAATTCATGTAACGAGGGATCAATTTAACCTGCCATAGTCGCCTCCCGATATCTATCAGGACTGTCAGAGTTAAATTACCAATTTCCCATTCTTTACATTCACGCCCAGCTATACTTATTGCTTTTGCGTTCTGCTCCCCCGATAGTTATCGGGGCTCCGCCCCATCCCCCGATTAAATTTTGTTAAAAACCCCAGTATTGTTTGTTAATTAACACAATCTTTATATTTTTATCCATTCTTGCAAAGTGCACACTTGTAATAGTTACAAAACCATTCAAAACTCAATATTTTGTATCGAATCGAATCAAAAATAAATCCGGGCAGCCCGGAATTTATTGAAAACAAAAATCAATACCTCCAGCTTCTGAAAACATACCGCGACAGGATTCGCGAAGTTAGAAAAGGGGGCTCAGATATAGCAGTCGAACGTCATAAGAAACGGGGAAAACTACTTGCGCGTGAGCGCATCGACCTGCTGATTGATCCCAACACGCCATTCCTTGAGTTATCATCACTGGCCGCCTGGGGGGCTTTCGACGGGCAGTTTCCTTCGGCGGGTATTGTTACGGGTATCGGAGTAATCCATGGCCGGGAGACCATGATCGTTGCCAACGATGCCACCGTGAAAGGCGGAACCTATGTGGCCGAAACCATCAAAAAGCATGTCAGGGCCCAGCAGATTGCCATCGAAAATCATTTACCATGTGTTTATATGGTGGATTCCGGTGGTGTTTTCCTGCCTGAGCAGTCCAAAGTATTTGCCGACAGATTTGATTTCGGCCGGTTCTTCTACAATCAATCACAGTTATCGGCATTGGGAATACCCCAGATCGCCATCGTAATGGGATCGTGTACTGCCGGCGGGGCCTATGTTCCTGCCATGAGTGATGAAACCATTATCGTGAAGAAGCAGGGAACTATTTTTATTGGTGGGCCTCCGCTGGTAAAGGCTGCAACAGGCGAAGAGGTAAGTGCCGAGGAGTTGGGCGGTGCCGATGTACACACTGCCATTTCGGGTGTTGCCGATCATCTTGCCGAAAACGACAGGCATGCCATCCAGATTTGCAGGAATATTTTCCAGACCCTAAAACCTCCGAGACGTCAGATTTTAGAACTATCAACAATTGAAGCCCCTTTTTACGATCCTGAAGATATTTATGGTATTGCACCCATCGACTTAAAAAAACAGGTGGATGTAAAAGAGATTATCGCACGTGTGGTGGACGGCAGCCGCTTCCACGAATTCAAGGCACGGTATGCCCCAACGCTGATCACAGGATTTGCAAACATCATGGGGTTTCCAGTAGGGATCATTGCCAACAACGGTGTTCTCTTTTCGGAATCCTCATTAAAGGGTGCCCATTTTATCGAATTGTGTACATTTAGGAATGTGCCTATCATCTACCTTCAAAATATTACCGGCTTTATCGTTGGAAAGCAATACGAACGGGGAGGAATAGCCCGTGATGGAGCCAAATTCGTTCATGCCACCGCCAACGCACAAGTACCGAAATTTACGGTTATTTTTGGTGGCTCGTTCGGCGCCGGCAATTATGCCATGGCCGGACGAGCATATGATCCAAGGTTGTTGTTTATGTGGCCCAACTCCAAGATTTCGGTGATGGGAGGCGAGCAGGCATCCGGCGTGCTTATACAGGTGAAGGAAGACCAGTTGAAATCCAGGGGACTGCAGATGGATGAAAAGGAGCGGGAAGCCCTACGGGAAAAAATCCTGAAAAAGTATGAGGAAGAGGGATCCTGCTATTATTCCACCGCCAGAATATGGGACGACGGCATTATCGATCCGGTGGATACCAGGCGGATTCTGGCGATGGGAATTGCGGCATCGCTGAACAAAAAATTCCCTGAAACAAAATATGGTGTGTTCCGGATGTAAAGTTTAACGGTTATGAGATCAGCAGTTGTATTGTTTGCGTTGATGTTTTTTTTTAACTTGCTAAAAGCACAGGAGATAAGTACCTTTTCCGGTGAAGACGGAAGTTACGCCGTTACGCCTGAAACCATTATTTTTAAAAGGGTGCATGAGCCTGAAGAATATGCCTTTTCACTGCTGGTACCTCACAACTGGATCACCGAAGGGGGAATTTACCGCATAGATCCCACAGCAGGAGGTGGCTCTGGAAATGCCATTGATGCCAAAGTTGATTTTTCGGTAAAGAATGACCGGAATGGCGATGTGATGATCCGGTTTTTGCCCGATATGAACTATTTCGATATGAGGTATTCACCGGCAGGCCAAATGGGTATGTTCTCTGTTGGAAGCAATTACAATGGAATGATGGTGTTGCCTTTTCAAAGTGCAGACCAGTTTATAAAATATATTGTTTTTCCATATGCGCATCCACAGGTTGCTGATTTTACAGTGAGCGCCTCAAAAAACTCTCCCGAATTGATCAACCTGGTAAGGAAAGAAGATCAATACATCGGGATACCCTTTGAGTATGATGCCGGCGTGGTCGATATGGGCTACCTGGAAAAAGGAAAGGAACACCGCGAGATAGTTATTGCAGTAACACAGGACTTCGGGCAGTTGGGAGCAGGGCTCTGGAAAAACAGGCATACCTTTTTTGTGCGTGCGCCCAAAGATGTTTTTGAGAACTGGATCCCGGTATTTCATGTGATCATCAGTTCCCTGCAGATCAATATGCAATGGCTTATTGGTGAGATCAGGGGACAGGTTGAGCGGGGTGCGATCAATGCAGAGGTTCTGCAGAGATTGCAACAACTCGACGATGAAATTCAGCAAAGCCACTCCAACACCAACGCACAAATCAACAATGAGATGTTTTTGAACCTGACGGGGCAGGAAGAATATGTAAATCCCTATACAAATAAGGTTGAAACGGGTTCCAACGAATGGAACCATCGTTGGGTAAATCAACAGAATGAAGTGATTTATACCAATGATGTGAATTACAATCCAAACCAGGATCAGCGTATCGGTTCGGATGATTTTAAACTTACACCAATAAATAAACGTAAATAATTAATTATGAATAAATTCTTTTACCTTATACTGTTTGTATTGACATTTTCCCAACTCACAGGCCAGGATACCTTTTCCATTGTAGCTGTCGACACCATCACACCTGAAATCGGAGGAGCAGGCGCATCCTGCATCGACGAATCCGCCATCCCGGGTGGCGTTTTAATCATCAACGATATCATTCCCGGCAGGGGTGGCATTCATACACAGGCATCCTGGCAGGCCGCCAACCAGGTAAATGCACACAACCGGATGGTGGAAGGCATGTCCCCACAGGAG
>JABMQA010000393.1 GCA_013203545.1 Bacteroidota bacterium | reverse complement strand
CTATAGCATTTTTAACGGGTTTCGGGATGCATGGGCGAACAAAAAGGAATTTAATTGGCAGAACTTACTCAATTTCATAAATACCTACATTCAGCATAAAGATTTTGGAACCGATAAACTCAAACTTGAAAAAGATGGTTGGGGTACAACGTCAACCTGGATTATTGGATCAGTTGCGATACTGATTTCGGAAGGTACACGAAATGACGATAATGCATTTGACAGAAAGCTCATGCCATTAACGAAAAATTTATTGTTTAAACTCATTCCGTTACTTGAACCGGCTGATGATTTTGAATCTACGAATATGGATTACCCCACTTATTCGGCCAATTCAACAGCAGGTAAGGTATTGATGGCTCTGATTAACTATTCCCTGAGAAATGCACGCTTAATAAATTATAAAAATAAGGACTGTAAGTGGTCAAAGGAAGTCAAGGGGAAATTTGAGCAAACCTTAAAGAAAGGAATTATAGATGGGTATGTTCTCCAAGGGATGTATTTTAGAAATTTCCTTTACCTGGACAAGACATGGTTATTAAATCAGGTTTATGAAATACCAACCACAAATAGCGATTGCAGAAAAGCATTTTTTGGAGGTTACCTGTTTAGCAATCCGCCTTATGACAAAAATATTTTCAAGACTCTCACTCCACTTTACGAAATGAGTATTGATGAAAATGAATCCAGTGAGATGATAGCTCGAAACTTGGCCACATATCTATTTTGGGGTTTTGATAAACCAACTAATAAAAACAGCTTAATAAGGAGAGTGGTTCAAAATGAGAACAAAGATCAAATAGAACAATTAATACATTTCATTTGGGTTCAGCGAGGGTATGTACTTACAATACCAACAGCCAGAGAACGTAAAAATTTCACTGCCAGATTATTGGCGGTATGGAGGTTGATTTATTACAAATTTAATGACCAACAGGATGAGAAATCTCACAAACTAATATCTTCCCTTTCAAGGCTAAGTGTGCATTTTCAAAAACTTAACTCACAATTATATGAATTATTACTCCCATCAATGAAGGTTATTCATAAAGGTCATAATCACTACTCCATGCTTGAGGAATTTAACAGACTTTTAAAAAGTGAAAAAAATCATACTGTTGCTACCTTTCTCGGGCAACTTATTTCTGAAATACCGGTTAAACCATTTTTATCATCACTTGAAGAAAAAGAACTATTACCATTGGTAAAAATTCTGTACGAATTCAAGCACAATGAAAAAATTAAAGAATTAGCTGATAGTATATGTAATAATTACGCTAAAGACGGGTATGAGTTTCTGAAAGAATTATATTACGAAAATAATAGTTAAAAAATAATTGAATCTCAGGCAATAAAACAAAAAACCCTTATGGTTAAAAGTACGAAAATAGAATTAAAGAATGAATTCATTTTCCCTTTCGGACAAACTCTTCATCCTGTAGCTCAAACCGATAGATCACCTAAAAAAGCCTTTATCCTCGGTGTTTACGCCAGTGCCGTTCATGCACGTTGGATTGACAATGAGGGTAAGCATTTGGTTGCAGCACTGGCAGTGGCCAGTGAACCGGAAATTTTCTGGACCGGTGAGTATGCGCAACAGCAGATCGATAAAATAAAAGTTCCGGAGCAGGCTGGTAAACTTGTACTACCCAATAAAAACTTAAACGGCCCGTCAGGCGGGGCACTGGATAAGTTATACCTTCATCCTTTAGGGCTTAAAAGATCGGATGTCTGGCTTTGTGATATCATACCTGAAACGCGGCTTAACTCGAATCAGTTAAAAGCGATTAATGAGGTATATAATCCTATCAGGTACAAACACAATTTACAGGAAGTAACGATTCCAAAATTCAGGCAGGCAGAGCTGAACTCCGAAACAAGGAGAAGGGAAATAAAACTTGATGAGGACTTAACCCAAATTTTGAACCACGAAAAAATTGAGATATGGCTGACATGAAAGAAATGTTGAAACAAATCAGGGAACGGACAACACCCGAACAAAAGAAATATGTGGAAAACAACATAGAAATTGTTGACTACATTTACGAATTACTGGCAGCAAAGAAAATGAAACCGGTTGACCTTAAGTATTTTTGTCGGCTTACAAATGGCAATTCTCAAATAAGAAAAATGTTTTAATGAAAAAAATTACACCCTCTCTCCTGACTGCGCTTTTAAGTGCATTATTATTGTTCAATATCACCTGCAAAAAAGACGACAACCAGAGCAATCAACCCGATCCCGGTTTCTGCCCGGGATTGGAAACCGTTACCTGGCAAGGCCAGACTTACAATACGGTACTCATCGGCGACCAATGCTGGTTTAAAGAAAACCTGAACTATGAAAGCGGCAATAGCTGGTGCTACAATAACGACCCTGTTAACTGCGAGACTTACGGCAGGTTGTATGATTGGGAAACTGCCCTGGGCGTTTGCCCAAGCGGCTGGAAATTGCCCAGCGACGAAGAGTGGAAGATACTGGAAGGCACAGTGGACAGCCAGTATGGTTATCCAAACGAGGTATGGGATGGCGAAGGTAATCGCGGTTTTGATGCCTGCCTTAACCTAAAATCCACCTCAGGATGGAATAACAATGGCAACGGAACCGACCTATACGGATTTTCCGCGTTGCCCGGCGGCTTCCGTAGCAGCGGTGGTTATTTCGACCTTACGGGCAGCTACGGCTACTGGTGGTCGTCTGATGAGTACCCAGCCGACGGTGCCTGGATACGGGAATTGAGCTACGACTACGGCTGGTCAGGCCGTTTCTTCGGCAGTAAGTATTATGGTTTCAGTGTGCGTTGTTTGCGGGATTAGAAGACAATTTGATTCATTTGACTATTTATGGGCAGGCAAAGCCTGCGGATTTTCGTCGGCTCTTTGTACGGTCGTTTAACCTGTTAAATGCTTTGCATATTTAACAGGGTCCCTCCCTCACCTTTAACCGACTCATTTTTTTAGCCCGCCCTCCAGGCGAGATAAACTCAAAAGGTATGGCCGGAAAAGCAAACCACATAAACTATGGGGCAATAACCATGCGGAAGCCATTGTAGTTGCCCCTGAAGCCCGGGGTGCTGAAGTAGCGTAAGGCAACGCGGCAGTACCTGGCGCTGACGTACCAGCTACCGCCCCGGATAACGCGGAGAGAGCCTGTAGAAGGGCCTTTAGGGTTGGTTTGGCTGCTACTGCTATAACTTCCATTCCAATCGCTACACCATTCCCATACATTTCCGCTCATATCATATATACCCAATTCATTGGATTTCTTCTGTCCGACAGGATGGGTTTTGCTGCCACTGTTATCACCGTACCATCCAACTTCAGCCAAATTATTACTCCCTGCATTGGTTGTTGAGCTTGCCGAAACGCCTCCCCTTGCTGCATACTCCCACTCAGCTTCAGTGGGCAAGCGGTAATTTTTACCGGTAAGCTGGTTCAACTTTTTAATGAATTCCTGCACATCGTTCCAGCTTACCTGCTCCACCGGGCAGTCATCACAGTTTTTAAAATAACTTGGGTTGCTGAGCGCAGCCGAAGCGCCCATCACTTCCCGCCATTGCTTTTGGGTTACTTCGTATTTCCCAATGTAAAAATCACTCACGGTAACCTGATGTACGGGTTTTTCTTCATCACCGCAATCGCTTTGCTCACTCGTACAGCCCATGGTAAATGTGCCGCCTTTTACAAAAACCATCTCCGGCTCCCAGTCGTAGCGTTTTATGTCATGCTTTGCACTTTTGGCTGTTACCCGTGAGGTGATGTTCTCAGAAACGGCAACGCTTTCCTGCCAGGTTTCATCACCAACTATTCTCAGGTTGTGCATGCCGGTTGTCACCGGATTCAGAGTTACGCGGGTGTCTTTGGTAACCTGTTTCATAAATGTGCCATCTATATACAGGCTGCCGGATATCTCAGAAGTTAATTCTATGCTGCCGTAACGGGTGATCTTTTCTTCGGATATCGTAATCTCAGTGGGTTGCAATGACTCCATAGGTTGGGAATTCAGCACAAATACAAAGTCGCCTTTGTCGAGTCTGCTTTCCCGTATTTTGCCATATTGTGGGTGCTGGGTTTCGTTGGAATAGTTAACCACCTGTGCCTGCAGGTATTCGCCCAATTCGCTGCCGGTAAGGTAACCATCGCCGTCGCGGTCGCCGTTGCCTTTAAGGGCTTCGATAAACTCGCTGCAAAAAATGCTTTTGTCGGGCACTTCTTCGTCGGCAGTTCCGGCGGTGATGAATTGGCGCACCGGTTCCTTTGTTTTGTAATTAATCACGGCAGGTGCAGCTTTACTCATCGAAAAAACAGAACCGGAAAAACAGCAATCGAACATAAATAGGGCATGTTTGGAATCAATGCGTTTGGCGTATACTTCCATCAACTCCATATCAAGGGCTTTATCCTTAAAACCATCGGGGTTCTTATTGGGATCAGGCGCATCAGAAGGAACAATGTAGCCCATATCGCCACCCCAGCCCTTTTTCATGGTATAGCCGTGACCGGAAAAATAGACCAGCAACCGGTTGTTGAGCGAACGGCCATACTTCGAGATAAAATTATCAAAAGCGGCTTTCAACTCCGAATTGGTGGGGTCTTCGACAAGCACCACATTGAAATCCTGCTTTTCAAGGGCCGCTTTTACTCTGCTTACATCGCTTTTAACGCCGTAAAGATCGCTCCATCCATTTGTGTAGTCGCTCACACCGATAACCAGTGCATGGCTGCCGGAATAAAGCGAGGTGGCCTGTCCATCAACGGTCAGGTTGATTTGTTGGAAGCCGCGTTGCTGGGCACTGAGGATGCCTGTAACCAGAATTAGCAGGCTTAATAAAAAGAAATGGCCGTAGGTTTTCATAGCGTGAGAATTTGGTCGTTCATGCCTGGTCTTGTTTACTGCGGTAGCAAAAATAAGAAAAGTGCCGGATAAAACGGAATATGCAGCATTAAAATGATTCAAATATATCGACACATCGCGTCCGGCTCTATATCAAAGGATGTAAGCCTTGAAGTATGAGAGGCTGGCAGCCCTGGCAATAGGATAAGCAGATTCAAACAGCGGCCCGATGATATTGCACAAGGCATGGTGTACCACCCGGTCGCGATAGGGCGCTGCACTGATCATTTTCTTTTTGGGCTCGTAAATGAAAAACTTTTGTAGTTACCGGGTTGGTAGGTTTTACCGGTTAATTCCTTTTGCAACTTCAGGATTTCATTTTCAAGGTATTCTTCAAAAGCTGCAACGGATTTTTTGAACCTTTTGCCCTCTCTTGCTTT
>JABMQA010000392.1 GCA_013203545.1 Bacteroidota bacterium | reverse complement strand
TTGTCGCTAACATTTTATACCAACAATCCGTTTTTCCTCTTTTTATCGATATTGATATTTGGATTGGGAGAGATGGCAAGCTCCCCTAAAATTACAGAATACATAGGAAAGATTGCACCAAAAGAGAAGGTGGCCCTGTACATGGGCGCTTCTTTTATTCCACTTGCAGGAGGTAACTTTTTTGCCGGAATTCTGTCAGGGGATGTGTATGGACGCATGTCGGATAAAATCACACTCTTACAGTGGGAAGTTGCTGCCAGGGGATTGGAAATACCACACATATCTGATTCCTTTACACAAAACGATTATATTTTGCGGGCATCCCAACTGATGGGGATGACTGAAAGACAAATGACGAATTTTCTGTGGGACACCTATCACCCAAATCAAATTTGGTTGGTTTTTGCTGCAATTGGACTGGGAACGGTTATTTTATTGTTCCTTTATGATAGGTTTATTCTTTCAGGAAGAAATAAGTAACCTAAACGGTAATAGGAAGTATGAATGCATTGGATAAAAATTTCATCAAGGAATTAAAATCAGCTATTCTACAGAGCAGGTACAATGCTGCCCGAATGGTAAACACAGAGCTGATAGAAAACGAAATCGTTAGAAACATTAATGCAGGAAATGACTCAAATTATTAAATCCCTCATCAAACAATTTTTATTTTGGATGACCTTTTTTGCCCTTGCCAGGCTGGTTTTTATCTTGTACTATATCCCTACACTGAAAATTGATGGCGCCGGTTTTTCTGATACCATTGCCAGCTTTTATCATGCATTGAGGCTGGATGCCGCCACAGCTAGCTATTTTATGGCAATTCCGGTAGTGTTGCTTCTACTGCAGTCACTATGGTATTTAAAGATCTTTAATCTGGTGAATAAAATTTATTCCGGGATTGTGATCTTTATTTATATGCTGATCACATGTGGTGAAATCGGTTTGTACGAGGAGTGGAAAACCAAATTGAATTGCAAGGCCTTGCTATACCTGCGCAATCCAGATGAGGTTTTTAACTCGACTGATAACTGGACTTTTACCCTGCTGGTGATTATAGCGATGGCAATTTTTTCTTTATCACTTTGGGCATATCTCAGGTTATTTTACAGGAATATTACGCGGGTTCGTCCACATTATCTTTACTCATTTTTATTCCTGATCATAACTTCAGCACTTGGCATGTTAACTATGAGGGGCGGATTGCAGGAAATTCCGATCAACCAGAGCGAATCCTACTACTCTGATATAAATATCCTGAACCTGACTGCCACCAATAATGCCTTTAATGTTTATATCTGCATACACGAAAACTTACTCAACATAAATGGCAATCCATTTAATTATTATCCCATCGAAGAGGCACGAAAAACAGTAGCGGATATATACACGATTGAAAAGGATACTACCATTCAAATTCTCACAACCAGGCGACCAAACATCGTGATGCTGATGCTTGAAAGCTGGTCGGCAGATCTGATTGAATCACTGGGCGGTGAAGCCGGGATTACCCCTGAATTCAAAAAACTTGA
Source organism: Bacteroidota bacterium (assembly GCA_013203545.1). Classification (GTDB taxonomy): domain Bacteria; phylum Bacteroidota; class Bacteroidia; order Bacteroidales; family 4484-276; genus JABMQA01. The sequence goes on along the minus strand of JABMQA010000392.1, from coordinate 13,433 downwards.
AAGTGAAGGAATTTTATTTACCGGAATACTTTCAAGCGGCTCCAGATCAGAACAGGGAATGGCCTCCATTTTCGGCGGTTTTCCGGCACATCCCATCTCATCGGTTACCGTGCAACCCGATAAACATAATCGGCTTCCAAGCCTGATTCATGATATCGAAAAAGTTGGGTATTCAACATCTTTTTACTTTGGGGGTCAGCTCATTTACGGAAATATAAAAGCGTACATTTACTATAACAATTTCGACAGGATTGTTGAGGGAAAAGACTTTGATGATGATGAGGTTATTTTCGGTAAACTGGGTGTTCACGATGAATTTACCATGAAACGGGTCCTGGATGACCTTGAGAATGAAAAGGAGCCGTTTTTCACAGCATTGTTTACCCTAAGTTCTCATTCACCTTACGACCAACCCATGGAGGATGTCTTCGACTGGGGTGAAAATGAAAATCGCTATATTAACTCAGCCTATTATACCGATCGTTGTCTGGGTGAATTTTTCGAAGGGGCAAAATCAAAATCATGGTATGACAACACACTGTTTATTCTTGTTGCTGATCACAGCCATAATTCATACCGGAACTGGTCCTACCAGTCGGTTGAATACCATAGCATACCCATGCTTTTTTATGGTGAAGTAATCAAACCGGGATTCCGTGGAATTGGGTGGGGCCAACCCGGCTCACAGGTTGACCTTCCGGCAACAATCCTGGCCCAGATGGATTTACCACATGAACAATTTGGCTGGAGCAGAAATATGTTTAATCCCTATTCGCCGAAATTCAGGTATTTTGGTTTCGACAATGGTGTAATCTGGACAGAACCTCACGCCAGCTTTGGGTACAACGCAGGACTCGGTTACTATTGCTGGGAATTACAAGATGATTTTGATCAGCAGGTGATTAAAAATGGCAAATCCTACATGCAGGCTGTATTTGAAGAGTATTTGAGCTATTGATTATAAATACAAAGCATTAAACAAATAATTCCTCAGGTAGTCGTCAACGCCATCCTCGAGTGTATGAAAGGAATTGGAATAGCCATAACCCTTCAGTTTTTGCATGTCTGCTTCCGTAAAGTATTGGTACTTATCCCTGATGTCGGCAGGTGTATCAATAAACTCAATTTCCGGTTGTATCCCCATAGGAATAAAGGTTGCGGTTGCCAGGTCGATAAATGACCTTGCTTTTCCGGTACCCAGGTTATACAAGCCCGGACGGCCCTGATTCTGCATGAAATAATACAGAACGTTTACCACATCTTTAACATAGATAAAATCGCGCAATTGCTTCCCATCTTCAAAATCAGGACGGTGCGACCGGAACAGTTTCATTTTTTCCGTTTTACCAATCTGGTGATAAGCATGAAATACCACCGATGCCATCCGCCCCTTGTGGTATTCGTTGGGGCCATACACATTGAAAAATTTGAATCCTGCCCAAAAAGGTGGGGCCTGACCTTGTTTTAATGCCCACTTGTCGAAATCATTTTTTGACTCACCATAAGGGTTCAGGGGTTTGAGATCATACACAATTTCATGGTCATCTTTGTACCCCAGTTCTCCCATCCCGTAGGTAGCCGCCGACGATGCATACACAAGCGGAATTTTATATATCGCACATTTTTGCCACATTTCCTTCGAATAATTCAGGTTGAGTTTATCAAAAACGCTGACATCAAATTCGGTGGTATCGGTCCGGGCTCCGATATGAAAAATGAATTCAACCTGCTGATGATTCTTATCCAGCCAGTCAAAAAAATCATTTCTATTAATTCTGTCAAGAATCATTTTATTCAGGAGGTTCTTATTTTTGGCATCATTGGAAAAATCATCCACTGCGATGATATCTTCATGGCCCTCCCGGTTAAGCTTTCCTACCAGCACACTTCCGATAAAGCCTGCGGCGCCTGTTACGATGATCATATTTTATTCGTTTTATTTGTCAATAAAGATTATTACATTTCTCAAGGTATCTCTTCATCACATCAAGACTATCCCTATGAGGGTCCATAATATACGAATTGTACAAATCCGGATATGATTTTAGTATATTTTTCAAAACCTGACGCGTAAACAGTGTTGTAGCTCCGGTTTTTAGATTTAGTACGTAATGTTCCTTACCCTCATTCTCATTATCTGCCTTAATGCCCGCTAACATATAACCTACCATTCCCCACATAGGGACTGCATGATTCATCCTACGTCTCTGTGCCTTGGTAATCTGCGGAATTCCATGAAAATAAATATAATTTTCTATTGGAGACAACTTGATATATGCTTTTAACATACCAATTCTTTTCGCATTAAAATAAATAGTATCAGCAATTTTAATACACCAAATATCTTTAATAATTTTCCTGCGCCTAATTTTCCGATCGTTTGATCTTACCACAAAAAAATTTTCAATTACACCGTCTTCGACTTCATAAAAATTAAAATCCGGATCACATAGTGAATTACTTTTATGAAAATCAATTACATTCCTATAAGCTCCATCTTTAATAGCATCATATTGTCCAAACGCAAATGAAAAAATCATATTTAATGCAAAAACCAGAAATAAATATTTGGTTCTCATTATGCTTATTAGATTAATGGTTTTTATAAATTATAGATTCTTCCAAAAATCTTTTTGCCAGCGGAAACGACAACCTGTTAGTCGTATCCATTCGTTCGGGATGCCACTGCACCGCAATAAGAAATGGTTTATCAGGCGTATTGCGCCAGCCAACCGATTCGATCAACCCATCATCGGATACGGCCAAAACCTTCAACTCATCAGAAAGCCTGTCGATGATCTGGTGGTGATTGGTGGTAACCCTTCCATCATCCACACCTGTTATGGTTTTCAAAAGATTATCGGGCAGCACCTTCACGTTGTGATAACAATTTTGCCAATCCTCACAACGGTGAAGTACCATGGTATTAATGTCTGTTGGAATATCAACATACAGTGACCCTCCCAGCGCCACATTCAATATCTGCTGACCCCGGCAAACCCCTATCACCGGAACCTCCCGCTCCATTGCCAGCTCTATAAGCTTGAATTCAAGGCTGTCGCGATAAAAATCAAACTCGCCGCATCTTGCCGTATCATATTCTTTCCCGTAATTTCCGGGATACACATCCACGCCACCTGTTAACAACAAACCGGCGCAATCTTCAAAAATCAGTTCAACCGAATCCCTGCTAACCGCATACATATTGATGTACTCAGCATCCGGATTTATCCCGGAAAGCCACTTTACATAGTTATTGGTTGCATGGTCGCCTGATATTTTCGACACTGCAATTTTTAGCTGCCGCCCTTCCCTGCAACATGATGAAAGTACAAAGGTAGTAATCGCAAATATTGCGAAAAAATGGAAACATCGCTTTTTACAATTCATAACATTTCTGATTGTTGGATGCCAAAATTAGGTTTTTTATTTAAAATAAATATCCGGATGAAAAGCTTTAGTCATTTTTTTGTACTCATCTGAATAGAAACCATCGGCATTCCGGACGGTTAAAGCATGTGATTTTACCAGTGCGGCTTTATCCATGGTAAATTCCAGGATCTTACGTTTTGCAGGTTTGCCCGTTCTGGGAAAAACCTCCAGTTTTCCGGAAAGGTACATTCCATAACGTAAACCCGAAAACAAATAATTGTCTTTTTCAGCTATCGGAAGAATAATTACCAACCTTCCATGATCACCCAGCAATCGACATGAATCCCTGGCCAACTCATCGAAGGTAAGGCTAACAGTGTGCCGTGCCAGTTTACTTTTATGTGAGTTTGGTAAAAGGCTATTCTGGAAAAATGGCGGATTGCTGATGACCAGGTCAAATTTAGTTTGTACCGATTCACAGTAATGTCTCAACGAAGTATGAACCGCATTAAGTTGTGTATTCCAGTGGTTGTTGCGAAAATTATCCATGGCCTCCTCAATCGACTCTTCGTCAATATCAATGGCTGTAATTTCGGCATCCGATCGCTGGGCAAGCATTAGCGCAATGATGCCACATCCTGTTCCCACATCCAGTATTCGCCTGCAATTGTCAACGGGGGTCCAGGCACCGAGGATAACAGCATCAGTCCCAACCTTCATGGTTGATCTGTGGTGAGAAACGCTGAATTGCTTAAACCTGAATATGCTGTGTGGGTTCATTTACGCTGGTTCATTTCCAAGATAGAGATCAATCAGTCCCTCCGGTGCATCGATGTATATTATTTTTTCGCTTCGATTGATATTGATAAATATTTCATCAGCTATCGGCACCAGTATCTCCCTGCCTTCCAGTACAATTTGTAGTATATCCTGATGTTGCCGTTCCAATACCTGTTCAACTGTTCCAATGCGACCATGGTATTTATCCTGCACTGCATAGCCAATAATGTCATGGTAATAAAACTGATCATCTGCGAGACTTTTTAGTAGTGAAAGTGGCAAATAAACCAAGTTACCGACAAGTTTTTCAGCTTTTGCCGGATGCTCATATCCATCGAACCGGACAAAAATAGTATTGTATGTTTTCCTTTTGATGGTTGCAATAAAAAAGGGTACCAACCCCCCGTCGATATCCAGAAACAGGATATCACCAGTCTCATACATATCCGGATCATCGGTATCCGGTTGCAGGGTGAGTTCGCCGGATTTCCGGTTGCACTTTGTCAATTTCCCCAGTAAAAAAAAATCGGTCTTATTCATATTAAAAAAACCGGAGGAAAGCCTTTAAAAAACTTAACCTCCGGTTTTGTATTAGATTATAGGATAAATCTATTCTTCCTTTTTTTCTTCTTCCGGTGCAGGTTCCTCTTTTACAACAGCTTTTTCCTCAGCAGTTGCCGCGAGTTCGGCTTGTTTTGCCTGTGCTGCTTTCACCTGCTTATCTGCTTCATCCTGGCGTTTCTTTGCAAGGGCTGCTGCCCTGTCTTCCTTGATTTTAACCTCAGCCTCAAGACGGTCCTTCAACTCAGCGCGGTCGCTGTTTTCGACCTCCTTTGCTGCATTCTCAATTTTTGCCGTTTTGGCGTCCATCCAATCATTAAATTTAACTTCGGCCTGGTCTTCGGTAAGCGCTCCTTTTTTCACACCTTTGAGAAGGTGATTTTTGTAAAGTACCCCTTTAAAAGAAAGGATCGACCTTACTGTGTCGGTTGGTTGTGCGCCGTTTTGAAGCCATTGAATTGCCTTATCGAAATCAAGTTCGATTGAGGCTGGTTTCACAATTGGATTATAGCTGCCAATTTTCTCAATAAATCTTCCGTCACGTGGTGCCCGACCATCCGCAATAACTATGTGGTAAAAAGGCTGGCCCTTTTTTCCACGTCTCTGCAATCTGATTTTTGCTGGCATAAATACCTAAATTTAATTAATTAATAATAATTACCCCGTTGATTTTGGGGGTGCAAAAGTCATATTTTTTTTTGGAATATAAAAGAAAAATATCAAATTAATGATGATGACCGCCTTCACCATGTACATGACCATGATTCATTTCCTCGGCAGAAGCATCCCTTACATCCATAATTTCAACATCAAAATGGAGTGTCTGACCGGCTAACGGGTGATTTCCGTCCAGTTTAACCTTATCATCGGTAACGCCTACCACCGTTAGCAACTGCGTACCATTATCAAACTGTGCCTGAAACTGCATGCCCGGCTGGACGTTTTCAGGATTTTCAAAACTTGAACGATCCAGGTCAATGAGCATTTCCTCCTGTTTTAACCCATAGGCCTTTTCGGGAGGAATGGTTACATTCAGCTTTACTTCTTTAACTTTACCTTCCAATTCATCTTCCAACCCGGGAATTAAATTTCCATGTCCATGGATATAATTTAATGTTTGCTTTCCAACTGATGAATCGAGAATTGTACCGTTGTCATCCTTCAAGGTGTAGTGCATGCTTACTACTTTGTCTTTTTGAATTTGCATAGTGAATATGATCTTTTAATGATTATTGCCGCTGCAAAGATCATATTTTTTTCGAAAACGCAAAAACTGCCTTCGAAGGGGCATGTTGTTAATGGTTTTGTATGGCAAGTTTTGTCGTAACAACTCCTTCACCGGTAACAACTTTCAATATGTACATTCCATTTTCCAGATTGCCCAACGGAAGACAAATTTGCTGTTTGGCAGGATCAATTATAAAACCTCTAAACTGACGAATCCTTTTACCTGAAAGGTCGGTGATGATAATTTCCGATTCAGAAATTATACGCTTATTAAAAGAAATATTGACTTGCCCATTTGCAGGGTTAGGAAACACGCTGATCACATCAACGCTTCCAACATCGTTAACGCCTACGCCACTTGAGCAAATTACTTCAGCATGGTATCTTATGCAATTTTGTTTGGTGACGGTTATGTGTAGTGTGTTACCATTTTCTGGAGTAATAAGCGGCATTTGTAAAGGAATACCTTCCGATATAGCAACCGAACATATCTGGTTATTAAGTACCAATGCAACCGTAGCATCCTGATCAGCCGTTACTTCAAAAACCTGCTGCCCGGGAATCAGGCAATTTTCATGTTCAACTGTCAGATCCACAGGAAGCTGATCGTAGATCATTGAGAAGGGCTCACCAAAGTAATGGAATTCATGATAAATGGTTTCCTTTACCGAGGGATTGAAAGGAAGTCCCAGCATCTGAACAAAGTACTTTGCATAAGCATTCGCCATACAGGGTCTGACAAAACCATCCTGGTTACGGCTGGACAGTCCGGGATAAAAATCATCCCACAGGCCATCCAGAAGACCTATAGTGTACCAACTGGTTATGAATGAATAGGTTATTTCTGATGGTGCAATTACGCCCAAACCACCATGTGGATGTTTCAAAAATGCCTCTGCCATACAATCCCCTCCCACATTATTGAATTTCCCGTTTAAATCATTTATTGAAAACAAATAGGTAGGATCGGCAGTTGTAAGTCCGGGCAGGTCATCAATATTATATGCCGGGGAGGCCCAGCCGGTCTCCATTCCCTGATCGTACGACAGGAAAGTGAATGCGCCACTGTTAAGATTATTGTTTATCCCCTGGGCATTACCCCCGGTGTAATTGCTGATGTATTCCGGGGTGGCGGGAATATATCCGAACCCTTGCGGCCCAAATATCTGCAGCAATGCGGTATCGGGCCATACGGTCGGACCCGGAACACTACCAACATACTGACGCGCCGGTGATTTCCCGAGTTCGTTTTCGTACCAGCCATTCAAAATTTCCGATACCATCCAGCTACTTTTGTAATGGTTGGTATAATCGGTGCAGGCAAGTGGATGATTATAATATGCATCATACGCCGGCGGATCTGTTTCATAGTTGATAACCTTTTGAATCACAACCTCCAATTCAGCAAGGGTGTTTGCCGGTATCCGGCTGATAAAAATATCCGGCAGATCATCCATGTTTACATCTGCATAGATATTATCCGAAACACAATAGGCATCCCAAATAGGTGAAGGTAGCAGGCCATAGTCGCCAACCAGCATAACAGCGGCCGGAGGTATTGTCCAGGTATTGTAGGCTTCAGTTATATAATCCTGTATCTCACCTGTGGTTGTTCCGGTTTCGGATGTACCTACTACCATAGTAGAAATTCCCTGTTGTATCCTGAACTCTTTCAACCCATCCAGGCCCGGGATAAATATATCGGAGGCAATGATCAGGTATTCAGCGCCATCATCCCTGGAAGATGGATTATGCCAGCCAGGCTGCTCTATATCCCATGGGTTCACAACAAGGTTCTGAATAAATCCATCCCAAAGTGGTGACCGGAATTGCCGTTGTTGAATGGGCATTTGCTTGTTTTCGAATCGGATATTCACCTGTAATTCAGTAACGGGTAGTGACTTACTTTTTGAAATTCTGAGAATAGGTTTAATTTTCATCACCAAAATCTCCTGATCCCTGATTGAACATATATTTTGCCCTGTAATAAATTCATCACGCAGATGCCCGGTTATCAGGTATGATTCGCCAAAACTGATCCTGTTAACATTAGCAACTACGTTTTTGCCTGAAGGAATTGCAATGTAACAGACAGGAAAAACTGATCCGTCAATTTGACTACCTAATGTACAGGTAAGTTTAAAACCATCTCCGGTTTGCTCTGAAACCTGGTAAAAAGTGGAGTTTTGTGAGTTGGACACAATTACAACTGTAGCTAACAGCAGCGTAATTGTGATGCGTCTGGTAAGTTTGAAAAGTTTCATCTTTTTTTAGTGTTTAAGAAATTATTAGATTAAGTAGGATGCATTGACTATTTTTGCGGAAAAATAACATTTCAAAAATACTTAAAAATATACATATTATGAGACGTTTTTCAATATTATTTTTTTTATTTACCGTGCTTTTGGTATGGACGGGTTGTAAGAAAGATGACGACACCAATGAACTTAAGGCTGAGTTCGCATGGGAATTGACCGGCAACCCCGGCGAGGTGCAATTTACAAATATGAGCGCCAACGCACAGTCGTACGAATGGAATTTTGATGACGGCAAACAATCTACACAGGAAAGCCCATTGCATGTTTACGAACAGAACGATACCTACATCGTTACACTAAAAGCACTGGCAACCGGACAGAGTATTGCATTCAGTGATACACTTGTGGTGAATAACATTCCGTAGGCAGGCACAAAAAAAAATTATAAAAAACCCTGAGAAAATGATATCTTCCCAGGGTCTTTAATATCAATATCCTGATTAACCCTGTCAGGGTTCTCAATCCTGTCAGGGTTTAACAATTAATTATTTCAATTTCAATTCCTTGATAATTCTATCGAGTTTTTCGTCAAGTTGTGCATTTACAGTATCAAAATCCTCTTTAGATTTTAATTCATCTTTCACACCAAAATAGAATTTGATCTTTGGTTCAGTTCCGGAAGGCCTCATGCTGATTTTTGTTCCATCTGCAGTAAAGAACTGCAGCACATTCGATTTTGGAAGGTTAATTTTTTTCTCAATCTTCGTCTGTGTGTAGAACTCTTTGCTGCTTTGGTAATCTTTTATTAAAATAACTTTGGAGCTATTAATGGATTGTGGCGGATTGGCCCTGAAATTCTCCATCATCTTCTGAATCTCTTCAGCTCCGGATTTACCTTTCTTTGTTACCGACAGCAGTTTTTCCTTATAAAATCCAAACTCCACATAAATATCAATCAGAACATCAAACAAACTCTTTCTCTTATTACCCGCCCAGGCAGCAGCCTCAGCAATCATTGCACATGAGGCAACGGCATCTTTGTCTCTCACAAAGTCGCCAATCATGTAGCCATAACTCTCCTCACCACCACCAATAAAGGTTTTCTTACCCTCGTTTTGCCGAATTATATCGGCTATCCATTTAAATCCGGTGAGCACATCATAGCATTCAACTTTAAAATTGTCAGCAATAGCCTTAACCAATTCAGTTGTTACAATGGTTTTAACTATGTATTCATTTCCTGTAAGCTTCTCTTTTTTGTCCCATAATCTTAGCAGATAATATATCAATATCGAGGCTGTCTGGTTTCCGTTAAGCAACACAAAGTTATCATTATGGTCTTTCACTGCAATTCCAACACGGTCGGCATCCGGATCAGTAGCCATTACCAGTTCGGCATCTACTTTTCGTGCTTTGTCAAGTGCCATTTCGAGGGCAGCAGGTTCCTCTGGGTTTGGAGAAATTACGGTTGGGAAATCCCCATCGGTAATATCCTGTAAGTAAACTTTAAAAACATTTTCGAATCCCATCCTGGTCAGCATTTCCGGTATGAGCTTTACACCGGTACCGTGCAAGGGCGTATAAACTATCTTCAAATGGGATTGTCGTGTAACTGAGCTTGTTGAAAGGAATAATTCAGCCACCTTGTCAAGGTATATCTTATCCATTTCTTCACCGATCATCGTAATATTTTTGGCCTTCCCGTTAAATTTAATGTTCTCAATCCGAATCTTCGACACCTCATCAATCACATTCTTATCGTGGGGTGGGATCATTTGGGCACCATCGTTCCAGTACGCCTTGTAGCCATTGTATTCCTTTGGGTTATGTGATGCGGTTATCATTACGCCGGTGTGGCATTTCAACTGCCTGATTGCAAACGAAAGTTCAGGCGTTGGCCGCAGTGCGTCAAAAAGAAACACCTTAAACCCATTGGCGGCAAAAACTTCAGCCGTAATTTTTGCAAAATATTCGCTGTTATTCCTGCAGTCATAGGCGATGGCTGCCTTCAGTTCTTTTTCTCCGGGATACACTTTCTTCAGGTAGTTTACCAATCCCTGGGTTGCCATCCCAACGGTGTATTTATTGATTCTATTCGTCCCGGCACCCATTATACCCCTGAGGCCACCGGTACCAAACTCGAGATTCCTGTAAAAACTTTCGTTAAGTTCATCCGGATTTTTATCGATCATGTTTTGCACTTCTGTACGTGTTTCTTCGTCGTACACTGTTGAGAGCCATGAACTTGCTTTTTCCAAAATTGCGCTATCCATTTTTTCCTTTGACATAATATTTTGTATTTTGAATTATCACATTAAAAATGCTACATACGAAAACAGTGTAAAGATAAAGTATTTTTTTACCACCATTTTTTAAAAATATCTTAAAATTTATTTCCTCTATGCAGATTAATGTTTTAAAAACAACCATTAAACGGTTTTTGAAAATGAGAAAAATATTACTTTTATCGAAAATTTTATCCAAATTACAAAACTTTAGATTTGTTCCTAACTTAACTAATTTGATCATGAAACCAAGGTTTTTACTTTTTGCCTTACCTATTCTGGTTGGAGGTATTTTATCGATTTATCTAACACAACTACAACATCCTGATAATGGGATTGTTCAAAACTACAAAATGCATTGTGGACCGGATTTTAAAACCTATCAGGCCTCAAAATCCGCAACCGATCCACATGCAGTTCCAAACGACTGGATGGCGATGCAAAGGATGTATCCATACAACAGTCTGAACACCGAAGCGTGCCTGGAAGCTATGCGTGAAGCTGCTGAAATGCATGCACAAACAGATGTGAGGCTCGAATGGGAACCGGCCGGCCCCACAAACATTGGCGGCCGGATTACTGATATTGAGGTAAATCCGGATAATAACGATGTAATATACATTGGTGCCGCTACCGGTGGAATTCTAAAAACAGTTGATGGCGGTAATGAATGGGAAAACATATTTGATGATGCCGCGGTAATTTCCATTGGAGATATTGCACTTGATCCTGCCAATAGTAATATTATCTATGTAGGCACAGCTGAAGCCAACGCTGCCAGTTACAGTTTTGTGGGTGACGGCATGCACAAATCATATGATGGAGGTGATACCTGGCAACATATCGGTCTGGAGCAATCGGCCTATATTGCAAGGATTGTGGTGGATCATACCAATTCACAGCGCGTTTTTGTGGCAGCATGCGGCAACCTGTTTTCCACCAATTCACAACGTGGCATTTACCGCAGTGATGACGGAGGGGAGAACTGGGACCAGGTGTTATTCCTGACCGACTCAACTGCTGCAATTGACCTTGTGCAACACCCCGTGGATCCCGATATTTTATATGCAGCGATGTGGGAACGGGTTCGTGGCCTGAATTACAGAAGGTCATTCGGGAACTCTTCGGGCGTATGGAAAACTATCGATGGCGGAGATACCTGGACAGAGTTGACCAACGGACTCCCAAATGGTGATGAAATAGGGCGTATTGGCCTGGCCATTGCCAAATCAAATCCTGAGGTGGTATATGCTTTTTATGATAATCAGGATAATGTGGAACTTTATCGTACAGAAGATGGCGGGGACCTCTGGTTCCCCACTAATCACAACGACATCCATGGTATGAACAGTTCGTTTGGCTGGTATTTTGGCCAGATCAGGGTTAATCCAAATGATGAAGACCAGTTCTGGGTACTGGGCGTTGAAATGTACAGATCGGATAATGGTGGGAATAGCTACATTCCGCTTGCCGGTTACTGGAATTTAGATGAAATCCATGTGGACCACCATGCCCTCTGGATTGATGAAAATACTGAAACACTTTTCGAAGGCAACGACGGGGGATTGTATGTGAGTGATAATTATGGTAATTCCTGGGATAAAATCAACAATTTACCCATAACACAGTTTTATGCGATGGACATTGATTATAATTATCCAGAAAGAATTTATGGAGGGACCCAGGATAACAATACCATCAGAACACTTACAGGTGATCTTGATGACTGGGAAGCCATACTTGGTGGAGACGGAATGTACACGCTGGTGGATTACGAGAACCCTTTTCTGATCTATGCTGAATCACAATGGGGCAACCTCGCCCGTTCTTCTGACCTGGGTTATTCATTCAACTGGATCGGCACACCGGCTGCCGCCGACATCAGGACCAATTGGTCATCTCCCTATGTTTTGCATCCCGAAGATCCAAGCATTATGTATTTCGGTACATACAGGGTCTGGAAAGGAACAGAATCAGGTTGGACATGGTCGGTATTGAGTGAAGATATGACCAAAGGGGATGATGGAAGCACCTTCCATACCATATCAACCATCGCCATATCCAAACTTGACCCTGATATGATCCTGGTGGGATCAGATGACGGCCTGGTTCATATTACAACCAACAGTGGAACCACATTTATTGACATTTCTGATGGTTTACCCAATCGATGGATCACGAGAGTGGAATTTGACCCGTTTGAGGAAAATACCATTTATGCTACGGTATCAGGGTTCAGGTGGGAAGAAGCTTTCCCACATGTATTCAAGTCGCTTAATCTGGGTGAAGACTGGATTGATATATCATCCAACCTCCCGCAGGTTCCTGTTAATGTAATCGTTTGTGACCCTGACCTTGAGGACCGCTATTTTATAGGCACCGATGCAGGCATGTTCTGCACCGAAGATGGCGGAAATTACTGGTACGGCATATCCTGTGGCATGCCAAACACGCCGGTAGTAGCCATGAAGATACACGAACCAACCTTAACGCTTGTAGTAGCTACACATGGAAATTCGTGCTTCCGTATCGACCTTGATGATATCATCAACCATACAGGTGAAAATACACTAGAAAATACTGGTGAAATAAAAGTATTTCCAAACCCTGTAAGTGATTTTGCCACCATCGATTTTGAAGTACCTGCACCAGGTAACTACGATATTTCAATTTATACCATTAATGGCTCGAGGGTGACTAATTTGTATGATGGACAATTGACTGAAGATAATCACAGGTTCACCTGGAATGTCAACAATAATGCGGAAAGCATTTATCCGAACGGAATTTACCTGCTAACCATTACAAACGGGAACAAAGTCTGGCACAAGAAGATAATTCTATATAGATAATGAGTTCAATCTAAAAAGGTATCGGCAATTTATTTGTTTGGGCTTTCCATAGGAATCCCTATGGGAAAAGCCCAGATTAAGATGACCATAACTTACCC
>JABMQA010000391.1 GCA_013203545.1 Bacteroidota bacterium | reverse complement strand
TTTTAGACCCCCAGCAATAGCCTCCCCATGTATTGGCACCGGCAGGGTTGCTGTTGTCGAGGGTAGGAGCAAAGTAATTGAAATAGGCGTTGTTGGGATCAGTGTTTCCTTCAGGATTATACAGCATACCCTGAGGATAACGGGCATTAAAAGCATTGGTCAAAGTAGGGTTATAAACCTGGTTGTTTATCGCCCAGGTCTGTCCGCCATCCATCGAAACATCATAAGCCAGGTATCCGGTACCAGGTTGGCCGGTCATGCGATGGATGAAACTGATGGAATTGATGTCATTTACTGCCCAAAGATAAGTTGTACGCATATAGGCAAAACCAAATGCATTGCCAGACTGTCCTATCTCGATGGGATTAACAAAGTCAGTACCCTTAAATTCAGCAGGATACGGTATTTCTACTTTAACCGGATTTTGCCTTGCAATTTCCGGATTTGTAGTGGAGAATTCAGTTGTTGGGGTGAATTTTGTACTTGATTTGTACTTGCTTTTGTCGGCTTGTTGTGCAAATACCCCAAATGCACAAACTAAAAAAGCAACAATGAAAAGCTTTTTCATGTGTCAGAAATTTTGATTAATAAAATATTTAATTGTGGTCAAAAAAAAAGTCGGTATAAAAGTATTTTAAATTATTTGAAAAACCTATACCCGTTAAGTAATCGGTTAGATATTGTAAGTATAAGGGGGGTTGATGTCGCTTGGAGTAAAAATGTTTTATACTGAAACGCATCATTAAAACCTGTAACCGCCCCATCTCGACAAGAAAACCTATTTTTGCAGCCCAAAACATAATTTTATGCATGCCTTGATAGAAAAAATCAGCACAATCCCCGGGAACAGCAACATCATGATTTTAACTGATAATCCTGAAAACCTCCCGTCCCACCTTATCAGCGAGGAAGAGCGGAACTATATCTCAGTACAAAAACGTGACAACAAAATCCTCACCTTTGCTTTCAACCGTTTGACGAATTGGATATTTGTCTGCTTTATCAAAGACGGGAAGCAGCTTAACAAAAGACTTGAAGAATGGCGAAAGGCAGGTGATGATGCACAGAAGCAGCTGAACAAACTGAAAACGGATGCCGTTGTGGTAAAACCCGTTGATGTTACCGAAGGCGAAGCACTGGCCTTTGCAGAAGGCATGGCCCTTGGCAATTATCAGTTTATCAAATATTTCAGGGACAGGGTTGAGAAAGCCCATTCGCTTAACAAAATCCGGATTGATATTGAAAAAATTGATGAGAAAAAAATCGCGAGGTTAAACATCATTATCGAAGCCGTTTATCAAAGCCGCAACCTTGTAAACGAACCTGTGATGCAGCTCAATGCAACCGGGCTGGCAAAAGAGCTTGAAAAGTTGGGCAAAGAGGCCGGTATTAAAACAGAAGTCTTTACAAAGAAAAAAATCGAAAGCCTCAAAATGGGAGGATTACTCGCCGTGAACAAAGGCAGTATTGATACACCGACTTTTACGGTAATGGAATGGAAGCCTGAAAATGCTGTAAATTCAAAACCGGTAATACTTGTCGGTAAAGGTGTGGTTTATGATACCGGTGGCCTCAACATCAAGACCGGTAATTATATGGAAAATATGAAGTCGGATATGGCTGGGGCTGCCATCATGGGCGCTACGATTTATGCCGCTGCACAGGCAAAACTCCCGCTTCACCTGATCGCACTGATACCTGCAACCGACAACCGTTTAAATGGAAATGCCTATGCATCGGGTGATGTGGTAAAAATGCACAATGGTATGACCGTTGAAATCATCAACACCGATGCTGAAGGCCGGATGATACTTGCCGATGCACTGAGTTATGCACAGCGCTATGATCCGGAACTTGTAATCAACGCAGCCACCCTAACCGGTTCAGCGGAACGTGCTATCGGGAAATATGGTGTGGTGGCAATGCATACTGGCGCTGAAAAGCATATGATTGCCCTAAAGGAGAGTGGAAATAGCGTTAATGAGCGTGTTGCCGAATTTCCTTTTTGGGATGATTATGCCGAACTGATAAAATCTGAGATAGCAGATTTAAAAAATGTGGGGCCACCTGAAGCAGGGATGATCACGGCAGGTAAGTTCCTTGAGAAATTCACCAATTATCCTTTCATCCACCTGGACATTGCCGGAGTGGCTTTCGCAGAAAAACGGGATAGTTACCGGAATATCGGAGGAACAGGTTTTGGTGTAAGGTTGCTGTTCGATTTTCTGGAAATGTTAGCCGTAAAGTAGATCATACCATTCGGAAATTTATATTAAACATAGTTGGGTTTATTAGATAAAATTTTTTTTCTTTGTATGAAAAAAAATCCGACTATGAAAAACTACTCAATTCACGCGTTAACAACTATTATTTTTCTCATTTTTACCAACACCCTTTTTTCACAAGCAGTAACCGTTGATGAAGCCCAAAGGAGTGCCAACAGCTTTCTGGATTACCATGCCGTTGAAACCACATTAATTAACGTTGAACCCTTTAGTGATGGGGAAGCGTTGCTTGCATGGGTAGCTAACCTAAACCCTGTGGGGTTTATTTTAATATCACCAACGAAGCAACAACTGCCGGTAACCGCCTATTCATTCGAAAGCAATTGGTTGATTGATCTACCCGAGCGGGATCGCTTTCTTACCCTGATGCGGGCGGATTTGTCAGTAAGGTTAGATTACCCTGAAACCTCACCTGAATATGTAAACAAATGCCACAATGAGTGGATGGCATATCTTACCCATACCAAAACAAAAAACAGGTTTGAGCAATGGCCTCCCGAGGGATCCACCCCAACCGGCGGCTGGCTCTTTGTAAACTGGGGCCAGGGGTCACCGTACAATAAAATGTGCCCCATCGATCTAAATACCCACAACCGGAGTCTTGCAGGATGCCCGGCAGTTGCCATGGCCATGATTTTGAATTGTGGTAATGAGATCAATCACACCCGGTTTACCGACACGGATGATTATTATCACAGTTACGGAGCCGGAAACCAATACTGGATTGATGACGACTGGCAGGCACATGGTTTCCCGTATTTCGATTCGCTCAACCTGTACATAGATAGTATTGAGGAGAATTTTGGTGGTCATAAACCCCTTACGGAGATGCAGGCCGCTGCCTTGCACTTTGCCTGTGGCACCGCACTGAAACAGGTTTACACCTCTTCGATTTCAGGGACCTTTGGCATCGAGCAGGCACGG
>JABMQA010000390.1 GCA_013203545.1 Bacteroidota bacterium | reverse complement strand
GATTTAAATCTATACTCTTCAATTTTCCTTTGTCTGGGTGTGTATTCCGATAATACTGTCTTAGGCGATGCTGATGGTCAGGCCCTTGCAGATTACCTAAACGACGGTGGCAATTTATATATGGAAGGTGGCGACACCTGGTATTATGATGATCCAACCGCAGTACACGCCATGTTTGGAATTAACGGCACTTCGGATGGATCAAGTGATTTAGGTTCCGTAAACGGACTAGCCGGTACATTCACTGAAGGCATGAGCTTTAATTATACCGGCGACAACAGCTGGATCGACAATATTGAGCCTACAGGTGATGCCGATCTAATTCTTGAAAATCAGTCTCCAAACTACGGTACAGGCATTGCTAACGATGCAGGTTCATATAAAACCATTGGAGCATCTCATGAATTTGGTGGCCTTAGTGGTGACCGTGTAGCCCTTATGGAAGGATACCTTAATTTCTTCGGAATGATGCCAAGTACATTGGTTGCCAATTTCAATGCCGATGTTACCGAAGGTTGTATGGGTATGGAAGTGGCTTTTACTGATGCTTCTGTTGGTGCGATTTCCTGGAATTGGAGCTTCCCTGGAGGAACACCTGAGACCTCTACCGATCAGAACCCTGTGGTTGAATATAATTCAGCAGCCGGTAATTATGATGTAATACTTGAAATTGGTGACGGAACCAATACCACAACAATGACCAAAAACGATTACATCACAGTAATGGATGTTCCTGGTCAGGCTGGCCCGATCAATGGTGATGATATGGTTGTGATTGGCGATGTTAAGAACTATGACGTGACTTCTTTGGATGACTGTACACTGTATGAATGGTTGCTGACACCTGAAGATGCCGGAACGATGGTTATTGAAATGAATGTGGTTACCATTACGTTTAGCGAAACCTGGACTGGTGATGCGACACTGAAAGTTTGTGGCGGAAACGATTGTGGAATGGGTGCCTTCTCTGAGGATTTCGAAATCATTGTTTATGATCCCACAGGGATCAATGAGATTGGCGCTACCAGTTTCAACATCTATCCCAATCCCAACAATGGTGAGTTTACACTTGATCTTAGTTCGGCCGGCGATAAGGAATATGAAGTCATTCTCATCAACCCACTTGGCATGGAAATACTTAACAAGACATTTGTTGTAAATGGAATTTACAGCGAACAAATTAATGTGTCTGATCTGGCTGAAGGAATCTATTACCTTCAGCTCAGAAATAATGAAGGTACCATCATTAAAAAGTTGGTCATCCAAAAATAAAATTGCCTGTTTAACGCCAGGTTTAAAATTTACCGCCTCAACCGGAATTATCCGTTGAGGCGGTTTTTTTTGGAATTGGGATATTTGCTGGTATAGGACTGCAAAAAGAAGTTTGATATTATAAAAGGTTTGGTACTTTTGCCGGATTAAATACTTAACTTAAATGCCATATGAAAACCATTTTTAAACTAAGCCTGGTCATGTTATTTGCAAGTTGTTTGCAATTAGGTTATTCACAACAGGAGGGTTCCTCTCCAAAATGCGGATTTTACGGTGCAGGTTTGTCCATGGGATGGTACAACCCATCACTTGATTACTGGAAAGGGGATTCGCTGTTTATGAATGCCGGTTATAATGGAGCAATAGATGCTAAAGCCTTCACTGATATTCGGTTGGTTAAGAACCTTTCGGTACAGGTGGGAATAGGATACTGGCAACAAACACTCCAGGAAAATATTAAGGGATTTGGAGACACAAAATTGATCATTACCGGATACCCCATCAGTGTTGACCTCAACTACCAGCTGCTTCCGCTGCAGTTTTCGATAATTACACCATATCTTGGCCTGGGCGGGGAATTTCTAATCATCCAAAACAAACTGAGATTTGAGGATGTTGATGACCCTGATGCGGAGACAGGTTCTACATTTCTGGGGCATGGTATTGTGGGTCTGGATGCAAAACTGTCGCAACAGTTTATCCTTGGACTGGAGTTTCAATATAGGCTTGGAAAATACACCCAGGATTTTAAATCGGAAGAATTTGACCCTGCCAATCCCGATAACCCGATTGTTACAATTTACCCGGAGGATATTTCATTGAATGGCCCAAGGCTGGGCATTTTACTCAGGTACCTGTTTTAGCCGGGTACAGTATTCAATATTATTTTTGCGCTTTTTGTGTGTTCTGTAATTGAAGCCATCGACTTTAACGGTGGCAAATCATTGTAAGGAAAAGCTGAAGCCAAAAGCCTGCTAATTTTTTCAGGGCCGAAAAAAACGTATAAGCCTATACACTCCAGACGTTACCACTGTAAAGCAGGTCGTTCATGGTGTGAATTTTACTTCCTGCCTTAACCTTTTCAATTTGGTCTTCAAGTTTCACATCATAAGTGGTGGCTTTCACAGCGCGAATAACACCCAGTGCAACCGGAAACTCGGGATAGTTCATATTAACAAGCATCAAATGAAGTATCGGATTAGGTTGGTGGGCATCATGAACCAGAATATCCTTTTCATTAATTCCATTTTCACCAAGTTTCACTACCTTTAATCTTAAGCCGTCAAGCACAATACCTTTGTCGTTGTCCTTACCAAAAATCATGGGTTTACCATGTTTCAGAAACAATTGCCTGTCTGCCCGGGTTTCTTTATCAGTTATTGCGGCATAGGCTTTATCGTTATAGATCACGCAATTTTGAAGAACCTCTACAATTGATGTCCCCTTGTGGTTGGCTGCCTCATGAAGTATCTCAATGGTTAGTTTTACATTATTGTCAAGTGATCTGGCGAAAAATTTTCCCTGGGCGCCAATAACCAATTCACCCGGATGAAATGGGCTCTCAATAGTGCCGTAAGGTGAAGTCTTCGTGATCTGTCCTTCAAGGGAAGTAGGGGAATATTGTCCTTTTGTGAGGCCATAAATCTGGTTGTTCAACAGGATTACATTCAGGTCGATATTTCTTCTGACAACATGAATGAAATGGTTGCCGCCAATGGCGAGTGAATCACCATCTCCGGTTACCACCCAAACGTGTAGGTCCGGATTTGCAACCTTTAACCCCGAAGCAATGGCTGCAGCACGTCCATGAATTCCATGAAAAGCATAGGTGTTCATGTAGTATGGAAAACGGGATGAGCAGCCAATACCTGATACCAGTGCATAGTTCTCTTTGGGGAATCCCTGTTCAGCCATCACTTTATGAACTGCGTTGAGTACGGCATGATCACCACAACCGGCACACCACCTTACTTCCTGATCACTTTTAAAGTCCTTTGCTGTGTAAATACAATCTTCTGCCATATTATTGTTCCTCAAGAAGTGATATGATTTTTTCCTTTAATTCGATTACTGTAAATGGTAGACCCTGTATTTTGTTGTATTGCATGAATTCCAAATCCTGATATTTCATTCTGAGGTAATTGGCAAATTGCCCCAGGTTTATTTCACAAACCAGTAATTTTTTAAATCCTGAAAGGATATCATGTGTGTTTTTCGGTAATGGTTTGATATAATTGAAATGTGCAAAACTAAAATTATACCCCTCTTTTTTCAATTCACGGTAGGCAGTATAGAGATGTCCGTAGGTGCCACCCCAACCTATCATTAACAGCCCGCTATCCTGATCACCCATTATTTCAAGGTCAGGAACCACATCAACAACACGGTCAATTTTTTGTTCCCGTTCAATTGTCATTACCTGATGGTTTTCAGGAACATAGGATACCGCTCCGGTAACGGCCATTTTTTCAAGCCCACCTATACGGTGTTCAAGTCCTTTGGTGCCCGGAATCGCCCAACCTCTAACCATGCTTTCGTTCAGCCGTTGGTAGGGTTGATAATCCACGGTTCCGGCTTCAACCAGTGGTGGATTGATCTTTGGCAGATCTTCCATTTTTGGTAATTTCCATGGCTCTGAACCATTTGCCAAAAACCCATCAGTTAAAAGTATTACGGGTGTCATGTGTTCAAGCGCTATTTTGGCAGCCTGAAACGCATAATGGAAACAATCGGAAGGTGAACTGGCGGCAATAACTACAAGCGGGCTTTCGCCATGCCGCCCATACAGGGCCTGCAAAAGGTCTGACTGCTCGGTTTTGGTAGGCAAGCCGGTGGAAGGGCCGCCCCTTTGTACATTCACAATAACCAGCGGAAGCTCCGTAATTACTGCAAGTCCGATGGCTTCCGATTTTAATGATAGACCTGGCCCGGATGTAGTTGTAACAGCCAATTGCCCACCAAAACTTGCGCCTATTGCAGTGCAAATTCCGGCTATTTCATCCTCGGCCTGGAAAGTTTTAACACCAAGGTCTTTTCTTTTTGAAAGTTCCTGAAGTATTTCACTGGCAGGGGTAATGGGATATGAACCCAGAAATAAATTCAAACCGGATTTTTCAGCCGCAGCTAATAAACCCCATGCTGTGGCAGTGTTCCCATTAATATTACGGTAGGTCCCTTTTTCAATTTGTGCCGGTTTAACGCTATAGGAAGGGTGCAAAGCTTCAATGGTTTCAGCATAAAAATATCCGGCCTTTAAAACAATCTTGTTGGCCTCAATAATAATTGGGATTTTTTTGAACTTATCTTCAAAAAACTTTGTGGTAAATTCCAGTGGTCTGTGAAACAGCCAGTACACCATTCCAAGGGCAAACATATTTTTACTTCTCAGGATACTTTTGGTATCGAGGTTCAGGCCTTTAAGCGACTCTTTGGTAAGGGTTGTGATCGGTGCCCTAACAATATTAAAGTCCCTAAAACCCAACTGATTCAACGGATCGGTCACACATCCTGCCTTTTCAAGGTTTTTTTCGGTGAAACTGTCGATATCAATGATTATGGTTCCACCATGTTTAGCCCATTTTACATTGGCTTTGAGTGCAGCAGGGTTCATTGCAACCAATACATCGGCATAGTCTCCAGGCGTATTTACCTGTGAATGGCCAAAGTGAACCTGAAATCCTGAAACACCGCCGACTGTTCCCTGTGGCGCCCTTATCTCAGCAGGATAATCGGGAAAAGTCGCCAGGTCATTTCCAAGCAATGCAGACGTATCAGAGAAAAGGGTTCCGGTAAGTTGCATCCCATCTCCTGAATCACCAGAAAACCGAATGACAACCTCTTCTAATTCTGTGATTTGTTCTTTTTTATCAGTCATATTGATGGCCTGTTATTTAAGGGGTCAAAGGTACATACATTCTTTTGTTAATGGCAAAGCTTTACAGTAAAAAATAAAACAATTTTTAACTTTTATTGGAGATTCATCCTTATCAGTACAATTTCCGGCCTGCTTCTGATTCTTACCCTCGGTCCCCATGTGCCCGCACCTGACGAAACATAAAAATGTGTACTGCCAATCTTTTTGTATCCCCAGCTAAGCTTGAATGCGGCCCGGGTAATATAATTTAAAGGCCACATCTGACCATGATGGGTATGACCGGAAACCTGTAAGTCAATTCCTACTTCCGCGGCCTCGGCAAGCGCAACAGGTTGGTGGTCCATCAAAATAACCGGCCGGTTTGTCTCCAGATTGTTGACAATTTGAGTTAAGGGTTTCCTTTTTTCTGATGTAAACGCATTCCTGGTGATATCTTCACGTCCAACAATATAAAACAGGTCATCACAATTGGCTACCTCGTCACGAAGAAATTTTATCCCAAAGCGGCTCAGGTAGGACACAGCTGCTTTTTCACCTCCAATATATTCATGGTTGCCCGTAACCGCCCAAACTCCAAACCGGGGCTTTAACTTCAGGAAAGGTTCGCCCAGTTTTTTCTCGATAACCGCCCAGAGATCTTCATCCACAATATCACCCGGGAAAAGCACCAGGTCAGGGTTCAGGTTGTTGATGCCGGTTATGATCTTGTTCAGGAATTTTGCATCGATAACATGTCCAAGGTGAATATCGGTAACCACAACAATGTTTAATTCCGAAAGCCCATCAACAGATTTTTGCACATCAATCTCAAAACGATTTACCCGGAGATTGTTGGCATTAAAGTATCCCATAGTAATCATAACAAAAACAAAAATTATTGAAATTATCAATACAAACTCCTTGATTTTGTCCCAGTGATCTAACACATATCCGGGAAAAAGTGAAAAGGTATTACCTGTTATTCTAACAATATCAAATAAAACAATAAGAAGAATAAAGTACAGCATCGCTGCAAACCAAAATCCTCCAATGGTGGCAAGGGTATCGGCCAGTGGTAATGGAAGATGTTTACCTGCAATCCGCGCTGCAAGATATGAAAAAGAAAAGAATACGAATAGAACGATATAGCCTATTTTCAGTGTGCTAATAGGAATCCCTGACATTCCCTGCCAGCCGCGGATGAAGATGTAATAACTGATCAGGCTGAAAATAATGAAAAAAACCGAAAAGAAAATAGCCAACCTGATTCCCTGCATGCTGAAATTTGTTTAATACATGATTGGTCGGGAAAATGTGTTAAAACTTTTCGTCGTATTTTGTCCAGATAAAATCACCCAGTTTCCAGGCTTTATCCACAACCTTGCTGCCCCATTCATTGGTATATTTGGTAAGGTATTCCCTGGTTTTTTCAGGGTTTTTCGGCTTGTACATTTCCAGGGCTTCCTTCTCAATAATAGCCTGGTTTTCGAACAACTGTTGTTGCCATGGGTTCCAAACGGCATCCACATCGTGACGCATATCGCCCCAACGCTGGGCAGTTAGTGTTCCCAGTCGGTTAAATGCCCACCATGCCGATTCGGTCGTATAGCCGTTGGGCCTTCCCGGGGTTTTATAGGGTTCCGGCAGGTCGGTTACACCACAATAAACCGGGATATAAATTGAAGTGGCCACATTGTCCATTGCCAGCCAGACAACACCACCGATTTCATCCGGTAACCAGTCGCGGCACTGGATGATGGTAGCATACATAGTGTACCATCGTGCGATGGTGCGTTCTCCGCGCCAGCCCCAGCCCCCATTGATTTTGAACAATTTATTCATGTCGTAAGGCATATGCGGGTTTGCCAGGGGAGAAATAATCACCTTTCCCGAATCATCAGCAACTGTGAGATCTTTAACGAAATCAAAAGGTGTATTTTCATAATAATCTTTAAAGGTATCCACCAGATCCTGCATGGTGATTTTTTCGTCAGGTTTTACCGAAAAAGGGTAGTTCTCCTGGTTGGGATCCAGATGCAATGAAGGTGCAGCAAGGTCAAAAACACGCCACTCACGGCGACGGGAAGCAAAAGAGGTACGGCTATTTGGAGCATAGGCATAACAAAAACGGAACGGCCCCGTATCTTTCTTCCACCAGCCGCTGTCGATTGCCACTTGAAAAATATTAGCTGAAGCCATAAAATAATCAGGATCATCCAGGTCGATTTCCTTGATGGTGCTGGCATTGGCGTT
>JABMQA010000389.1 GCA_013203545.1 Bacteroidota bacterium | reverse complement strand
TACGGGGTTGCCACATTTTACAAATATTTCAGTTTAAAACCCAGGGGTGAGCATTTAATATCAGTATGCCTGGGTACCGCATGCCATGTGCGTCAGGGTTCAGTAATTGCAAAGGAATTTGAAGATCAATTGGGGATCCATGCCGGTGAAACCACATTAAATAAAAAATTCTCATTAGAGACTGTAAATTGTTTAGGAGCATGTGCCCGGGGCCCGATAGTGGTTGTTGACGGACACTACTTCTCAAATGTAAACAAAGCCCAGGTTTCACAAATAATAAAAAAAACCCGTGAGGGGCTCGATAGCACTGATGTAAAGGAAGATCAGCGAATCTTCGCGATTAAGCTGCGTTGTCCATATTGCAATCATAGCTTGTTGGACCCGAATTACCTCATCGATGATAATCCTACGGTTAGATTAACAATATCTTTCGGGCGAAAACATGGATGGCTTAGATTATCCTCTTTGTATGGTAGCTATAGTATTGAATCCGAGTATGAAATCCCAATTGATACGGTAGCTAATTTCTTTTGCCCTCATTGTCATGCCGAACTTGTTGGATCTTCACCATGTGCAACTTGTAATGCCCCCATGGTTCCTATGGCCATTTATGGAGGAGGGTTGATTCAAATATGCTCACGACGCGGATGTAAGGGCCACATGATGGATCTGGTCAATAGTATTTGCATAAACTGCGAAAACAGGCATACTTGTAAATTCATTAAACCTGAAGGTGGTGTTTGGCACTGTGAGGAGTATAAATAAAATATGTAAATACTTCTCATTTTTTTTATATCGATTTCATAGATAATAACATAGATTAGTATTAACAAGCATAAGGGAGAAAATAAATGACAAAGTTATCTTCTATTGAGGAACTAAAAGGCATTTTTGAAATGGTAAGGGGTATTGTGGATGATTCCAGGCTTCAAATAGTGGTATGTGCTGGAACCGCGTGCCAGGCGAGCGGAGCGAATGATATAATCCGGGTTGCAAAAAAATATATCTTACAAAATCAATTACTTAAAATCATCTCATTAAAAATTACCGGTTGTCATGGATTCTGTGAAATGGGGCCTTTCATTCTCACAAAGCCCCAGGGTGCTTTCTACCATAAGGTAACGATTGATAATATCAGCAGAATAATCGATGCTGTTATTGCTGATGATTATGTTGAGGATCTGCTTTACAAAGATCCGAGGACAAAGGTGAAGTACTATAAACAGGATGACATACCTTTCTTCAAAAAACAACAACGTACAATATTTAGCAAAAACCAGGAGATTGACCCGATTCGGATCTATGACTATATTGCAAATAACGGATATAATTCTCTCTACAAAGTTTTTTCTGATTTATCCCCAGAACAGGTACTTGAGGAGGTGAAAGTCTCAGGAATTCGTGGAAGGGGAGGCGCAGGTTTTCCAACTGGTCTGAAATGGGAAATGTTGGCCAAACAGCCATCTGATAATGGCAAATACATTGTTTGTAATGCCGATGAAGGTGATCCGGGCGCTTACATGGACAGAAGCCTTCTTGAAGGAAATCCGCATAGCATTATTGAAGGGATGATCATTGGAGCATATGCTACAGGTGCAAACGAGGGAGTGGTGTATGTCCGGAACGAATATCCTTTAGCCATTAAGCATTTAATTATAGCACTCAGGCAGGCACGGGATATGGGCTTACTAGGTGATAATATTCTTGGAAGTGATTTTTCGTTTGATATAAAAATAGTGAAAGGGGCCGGGGCTTTTGTTTGTGGTGAGGAGACAGCATTGATAAAATCGGTAGAAGGAAAAGTGGGCGAACCACACCAACGGCCTCCTTATCCGGTACAGAAAGGAATAAGAGGTAAACCAACAGTAATCAATAATGTTGAGACCTGGGCGAACATTACTTTCATTATTAATATGGGTGCAAAGGAATATGTTAAGATTGGCACCGAAGGAAACTCCGGAACCAAAGTCTTTAGCCTTGTCGGAAAAATAAAAAATACAGGTCTTGTTGAAGTGCCTATGGGTATTAC
>JABMQA010000388.1 GCA_013203545.1 Bacteroidota bacterium | reverse complement strand
CCGGGCCCGATTCAGGTACTTTAGGCACATCAGGCACTTTTTCGTACTAAAATACCCCTATTTAGAAATCTTACAAATTGTTAAACATGACTGTAGTGATTCAAAAACGTTATAATTTTGTTGCTCAATCATTAAAGGGTATGTTCACACACATTTATCATACTGCACTTTATCACAATTTCGGCAAAGGCCTCTTCGAATGCTGGATATTCTGAATTTTATCCTCCCCTGACAGTTTACCTTATTTTTCATTCATCATTTTATCATACCATGAAGGGAATTGTTTTTGATATCAAACGATTTGCAGTGCACGACGGCCCTGGAATACGTACAACAGTCTTTTTAAAAGGTTGTCCGTTGCAGTGCTGGTGGTGCCATAATCCAGAGAGCCAAAATATGCAACCTGAGGTTTGTTTAAAAAAAATCAGCCTGGATGGAATGTGTTATGATAAAAGTGAAATTATTGGTAAATCCATGACGGTTGATGAAGTTATAATTGAGTTGGATAAGGAGGCTGTTTTTTATGATGAATCGGATGGCGGGATTACTATTGGTGGCGGCGAACCTCTTATGCAGCCGAAATTCCTGGTTCAACTCCTGAAAAGCTGCAAGGAAAAAGGGTATCATACAGCCGTTGATACCTGTGGGTATGCTGCAAGATCAGCCATCGAATCTATCTTGGCCTACACCGATCTGTACCTCTACGATTTAAAGCACATGGATGATCATATCCATAGGAAATACACCGGTACGGGGAACAAGCTGATTTTGGAAAACCTTAGACTACTTGCATCCCAAAAACGAAATGTAATAATCCGAATACCTTTGATTCCCGGTGTTAACGATGATGAGAAACACATTGGGGAAACAATCAGTTTCCTTAAAAGTCTGGGGCACATCCGGGAAGTCCATCTCCTGCCCTATCATTCCATGGCCACACAAAAATACCGGAGACTGGAGAAGGAATTTAAATTGCCCGAATCAGGAAAGTATGATCAGGAAAAATTGAAAATTATTGAAAAGAGTTTTATTGAAAACGGTTTTATTGTCAGCATTGGCGGATAAAGCCATTTTAGACTTTAGAATATTATGAACAATCGAATTAAAAAATCAAGAGATAACAGCCTGAATGCTGTAAACAGGATCTCGGCAGAAAGGGCGCTGCTGGTAACAGAATTTTATAAAAGAGATGATTCGAAGAAAGTATCAGTACCGGTTCGCAGGGCCCTGGCCTTCGAATACATCCTGAAAAACAAACACATTTGCATCAACGACGGCGAACTGATTGTTGGAGAACGTGGGCCGGCACCTAAAGCTACACCCACCTATCCTGAGGTGAGTCTACATTCGTTACAGGATCTGAGCATGCTGGATTCCCGCCCAAAGGTATCGTTCAAGGTAGATGAGGATACCCGGAATGCCTACAGGGATGTGATTATTCCATTCTGGACCGGTAAAAGTAACCGTGAGAAAATAATGGCCAACATGGACCAGGCATGGTTGGATGCCTATGGTGCAGGTATGTTTACTGAATTTCAGGAGCAGCGTGCCCCCGGACACACCGTGGCAGGCGACAAAATTTACAGGAAAGGGATGCGGGATATTCAGGATGATATCAAAACTGCCGTTGAAAATCTTGATTTCTTCAACGATCCCCTGGCCTACGACAAGCGTGAAGAGCTCAAAGCAATGCACATTGTTGCCGAAGCCATCATCATGTTTGCCATCCGTCACGCCTCACAGCTTGAGCTAATAGCGAAAGTGGAAATAGACACCACCCGAAAGAACGAACTTCTCGAAATGGAAGCCATATGCCGGCATGTCCCGGCCAACAAACCACGAACCTTCCATGAAGCCTTGCAATATTACTGGTTTGTGCATGTAGGGGTTATCACCGAGTTAAACCCATGGGACAGCTTTAATCCCGGACGGCTCGACCAGCAGCTGTTCCCGTTTTATGAAAAAGAAACAGCAGAGGGGACCCTTTCAAAAGATCAGGCTATTGAATTATTACAAGCTTTCTGGATTAAATTCAACAACCATCCTGCCCCTCCCAAGGTGGGCGTTACGGCCCAGGAGAGCAACACTTACACCGACTTTGCACTGATCAACCTGGGAGGAGTGAAAGCCGATGGCTCGGATGCGGTAAATGAACTCACCTATATTATTCTGGATGTGATTGAGGAGATGCGGATTTTGCAACCCGGTTCGATGGTGCAACTCAGCAAAAAGAATCCGGATCGTTTTATTCAAAGAGCAGTCAAGATTACCAAAACGGGCTTCGGCCAGCCCTCCATTTTCAATACCGATGCCATTGGCCAGGAACTGGTACGCCAGGGTAAAACGGTGGAGGATGCCCGTAATGGTGGTGCAAGTGGCTGCGTCGAAAGCGGCGCATTTGGCACAGAAGCTTATATTCTTACCGGCTATTTCAACCTGGCCAAGATGCTCGAGATCACTTTAAATAACGGAACCGACCCAAGGACAGGAAAACTGATTGGGGTCAAAACGGGTGATCCAAAAAGTTTCAAGACCTTCGACGATCTGATGGACGCATATAAGATCCAGGAAAATCATTTTGCCGATATTAAGATCAAGGGGAATAACATCATCGAAAAGATTTTCGCCGAGAACCTGCCAGCTCCTTTTCTGTCCCTCATTATCGACGACTGTGTTGCCAGCGGCACCGATTACAACGCCGGTGGCGCGCGATACAATACCAGCTACATCCAGGGCGTGGGCCTTGGTAGCCTTACCGATAGCCTCACAGCCATCAAATACCATGTGTTCGATGAAAGAACAGTT
>JABMQA010000387.1 GCA_013203545.1 Bacteroidota bacterium | reverse complement strand
GCCGGGAGCCTTGGGTGTTGACGATGACCAGATATACCCTGACATAGCATTTGATGGCGAAAAATATTTGGTCGTCTGGGATGATAATAGAAGTGGGAGCCGGGATATTTACGGACAATTTGTAGATACTGAAGGCAACCTGATTGGGGACGATATTGTAATAACCAGTCATGGCGCTGATCAGCTTTTGGTCCAGGTTGCCTTTGGCGGGTCAAATTTCTTTGCCGTTTGGGGTGATGAGCGGTTGAGCAGCAACGACAAGGGGATATTCGGACAATTAATAGGGCTTGACGGCGAACTTATAGGAGAGAATTTGTCCATTAGCCCACCAACCAATTCCGAAGGACGTACCTGGCCTGATATTGTTGCCAGTGATAATGAATATCTTGCAGTATGGGATCAGGAATGGCTTGAGTACAAGGAAGGACAGGATGAAAAATCGATGGAGGATTATTACAAATGTCTTGCGGCAGGCGTTTCGATGCCGAGGCCAATCGTTTGGTATGATATCTATGCAAGGAAAATTTCTTTTGCAGGTGAGCTGATTTCCGAAGAGTTGCCGGTTTGTACTTTTGAGTATCACCAGCAGGATTGCAATGTAACTTCTGATGGTACGGATTTTTTGGTAACATGGAGCGATTCGAGGAATAATAATCAGTATTATGATATCTATGGTTACATCCTGGAAGGAACGCCCATGCCAGATCCGCCCTATTTTAATCCGGAAGGGTTGGAGTTTACTACCGTAAGCCAGGTAATGGACGGACTGCAGTTTTGTATTTCCAACCCTAACGATGTTGATGTTTTGATCGACTCGATTTATTTTATTGCTGATGAGAACCACTACTGGTTTCTGTTGGATCAACCGGAGTTTCCTATTCTGATAATGCCGGAAGATTCGGCCCAACTGAGTGTAACTTTCGATATGCCGGTCGGTGGATTAACTCAAACGCGTGAGTTTTTAACTGATACCATGGTGGCTTTGACCATGAATTCTGAAATCATGATGGACCTGAAAATTGATGAGCAATTGTATGATACGATCTTTAACCCCGGGGAATTGATCTTTGAGCCTGATTCGCTCTTTTTTGAAACGGTAAATCAAGCGCTTGATGGTGAGACTGTTGTATTAACAAATCCACATACACAAAACCTTATGCTTGAAAGTGCATTTGTGTCGGGACCGTGGGGGAATTGGAATATTAACCCCGGTATTCCCTAGCCTTTTGTATTAGGCTATGGTGGGCATATGGATGTGAGTGTAAGTATATACACGCCAAAAAATCAGCACTCTACCGATGAAATTCAGTGTGATACAATATGGTTTTTTGCCTGGAATTCATCGGTGCAGTTTCCTTTCCCGGTTTACTATTATACCGAAATTCTTGATACGCTTTATATGGCTGTTGACGAACACCAGGCATTAATGGATGAAGTGCACATCTATCCGAATCCTTTTACATCGGAGGTGACACTTGATTTTAAAAATGATGATGCCTGCAACCCAACTATCTCTGTTTTCAATATGCAAGGTGGACTAATAAAGGATTTATCGCACAATGGTTTTGATTATGAAGGATCAACAATCGTATGGGACGGTAGGAATGATTCCGGTAATCTGGTAAAAAACGGAGTATATATGGTTTTGGTTAAAACCGGTTCCAATCGTTACTTCAGGAAACTGATTTTTATGGGTAACAGATAAAAGCATAAAATAAAAAAAAACGACGATGTTTAACATTGCCGTTTTTTTTTTGATTGGATTAGGTACTATGATTTCATATATTCAAACTGGTTGGATTCCGGATTCTTGTCTCGCTTGAGAATATCCTCCTTAACCAATCTGGCCAATGTACCTGATAAATCCGTACTCTTGTATTGGTAATTATAGGTGCTCATGCAGTGATTTACAACATCACCTATGGTACGGTTTTCAGTAAAAAAGTTTTCGTCAACCAATGTTTTGAGGATGACGCTGGGTCCGGGCCTGTTTTTAGCCCTTCTGGTTCTGGTGCGCACAATACGAGGCTCACCCTTAAATTTCTGAACCGGAATTTCTCCCTGATATTGAGCAGGTGCAAATTCCCTTTCAATTGCCATTTCCTGTGATTGTTTCTCCTTTTCGAAAAGAAGTTCCACCAATCGCAGCTGAACAGCCTCTGACTTAAAGGAGTTAATTATTTCTGACAACTCCCTAAGTTGGTCTTTCATTTTCTTAAAATCCTTAATCATAATTTAGATCCCCTGTTTTAATGAATAATAATTTAAATCCCAAAAATATTCTTATGATACTTTTATCATAATAAGCATACAAATATACAACGCTATTTATAATTAGTCAATAATTTCTATATTATTTTTTTATACCGTTGATTTTTTATCACATAATATTTTGGTTATCACTAAGCATTGCTATTTTAATGAAATAGTATATTGAAGATAATTAATCCGTTTAAAGTTAACATAATCAGTAGGATAGGTATATATTGTTGATGGATTATTTAGAATAATCAGAATCCCCGGTTTAATGAATAAACTCTTTTATGAGTGTTGAGGATGGAAGAAAATGTTAGATACTATTAATATTGCAAGCAAGAATTGCCTGGATTATTTTAAGAAATTTTAAGAAAATGAGTTTTTTGTAACTTTGCTGTAACTTTTCCGATTGCAGTTCGTCCAATATCAAAAGTCCGGAAAAGATTTGAATTCATGACGGTATCAGAATACAATGCTTGCGTGGACAAATACGCAGATGGTGTTTATAGGTTTATCCTCAAAAACTACAGGGATGTAGAGGGTTCGAAGGATGTTGTCCAGGAAACCTTCACACGGTTATGGGATAAAAGAAAGGATGTTTTTTATGAAAAAGCAAAAACATACATTTTCACTACTGCATACCATGCCATGATTGATATGATCAGAAAGGAAAAAAACAGTGCAAGGTTTTCTGATGACCACGAAAACAAGCTTACTGTTGAAAATAGTTTTTCCGACCTGAATGAGATTTTGCACGATGCATTAAACCGGCTGCCGGAAATTCAGAGAACAGTTGTTCTCTTAAGGGATTATGAGGGTTATGCATACAAAGAGATTGGTGAGATTACCAATTTGAACGAAGCACAAGTTAAGGTTTACATTTTCAGGGCACGCAACGCCCTTAAGCAGTTTATCGGAAGCCTTGACCACGTGATTTAATTGTAATGGGAAATGAAGATCAACAGAAATAATTTTGAGGCATTTTTCCTTGATTACTGGGAACAAAACCTGGACAGGGAAACCCGGAGGCAACTCGAGGTTTTCCTTGTGCAAAATCCCGACTTGCAGGAGATGTTTTATGATTATAGCCCGGTTAGGTTACAGCCTGATCCCGAAACAGTATTTGACAATAAATCAGGGTTAAAACGGACACCCTATCAAATTGATAACCCGGTTCGTGAAAATAACTATGAAACCTATATTATCTCCGAGCTTGAAGGGACTATATCCCATACGGAAAAAACGCTACTTGATACGTACCTGAAAGAAAATCCAGATGCCCTGAAAACAAAAGCATTGTTCCAAAAAACAATTCTAATACCTGATGATTCCATTACTTTTCCGTTTAAAAATAGATTATACAGAAAGGGTGGTATCGTTCGAAATATTGTGTGGTATTCTTCCTCTGTGGCCGCAACCATTCTAATTCTCATCGGTTTGTTCAGTTTACTCAAAGAGGAGCAAACCATTAACACGAATAATCAGTCTGTCCAGACGCAGCAAAACATTGGTAAAGAGGAACTACCGGTACAGGGGCAAAAGGAAGATCCTTTTTCTCATCAGCCTGAAAACCAACAAGAAGTCAATAATCAGGAAAATGCCGAATCGCAACAAAATTTTACCCATGAGGAAATTGCCACAGTAGCGCAAATACCTGAAGCAGCTGATACAGAGAAACAAGATGATCCAATAGTGAAAACAAACATCACGAATAACCGGGAACTATCCACGATCAGTTTATTGGTATCTCGCTCCGGCGATCATGATCTGCAGATATTTTATTCACAAATTCCGGCTGATATTGTCAGGAGATCGGGTCGTGCAACCAATAATGATGAGATGGCCATCCTTGGGCAGATAGATCTGGCATCTTCAATTGAATCTGGTCAGAAGAAAAAAACAATGATGGGAAGATTAATTGCCGGATTTTCAAGAAAAATATTTGGAACGGGTGACAATGATCCTGAAGCGGAACCCTCACTTTTTGAGAACATAGCTCAAAGAGGCAAGGAAAAATTTAATGAAATAGGTTCGGAAATACCTGTTTATAGTAAACAAGAGGGTGATACAAAAAGAACCTATCTTGCCCTTGGTGAAAATTTTAATATCGTTCTAAAAAAGAACACTGCCACCCAGTCAAGGCAATAACTCAATCCGAATTACGCTCTACTTTTCTTATTCTAAGCTGCTCAGCATCGCTTTTATAATATTTTCAGTTCCCTCAAAAATCTGGAGAATATTCGCATCAAGCATGTAGCAAGGCGTACTGAATAGATTATTTTTGGTATCATGGATCACTTCACCATGCGTGGTTTTGATATGTTCACCTCCCATTCCTTCAATGCCGGCAATGGTACCTTCTTCCTCGCCAATCGTAACCCTTGCTTTGTCCAGTACCCGGGCAAGTAATACCGGTGCAATGCAGAGCGCACCAATGGGTTTACCAGCTGCATGTGTACTTCGAATTGCATGCTCAACATCTGAATCCACCTTGCAGTCGGCACCTTTAAAAGCAAAATCACAAAGGTTTTTGGCAACGCCAAATCCGCCAGGGATAATCAGCAAATCAAAATTGACTTCATCATACTGATCTAGTGATTTGATATTGCCCCGTGCAATCCTTGCGGATTCGGTAAGTACATTCCTTGTTTCATTTACCGCTTCACCTTTGGTGTGGTCGATTACATGATGTTGGTTAATGTTGGGTGCGAATATTTCATACGATCCGCCATGGCGCATAATGGAGAGTAAGGTCAAGGTAGCTTCCTGTATTTCTGCACCGTCAAATACACCATTACCTGCTAAGATAACTGCAAATTTTTTCATAGTCTGTTGTTTAATTTTTATACTAGCCGGTTTAAATTTTAGAACAAAATAAATAAAGTGTTGTTAATAGAGCAAAGTTAATTCTTTAATCGATAAATATATAACTTTGACGTTTGTGGTATCGAAAATCTCAACCTTTTATGAATTTATTTAAATGAAATTTAATGAATTAGATTTAAAAGCATATTTAATTATGAAGCGATTTTTATTTTCATCAATTTTTTTCCGAAATTAGTTGCCAAAAGCCTTTCTTTGCAAAATAAATATCTATTCAATGTTTGATTTTCTCGGGCAGGAGATATTCAGGAAGTTTGTAAAATTTGGCATCGTAGGCTTTTCAGGTTTATTTGTTGATTTTGGCATCACATGGTTGACAAAGGAGAAAATCAAAGTTCAGAAATACATGGCGAATGCAATCGGATTTTGTTCGGCGGCAACAACCAATTATTTTTTTAACCGCGTCTGGACTTTTCAGAGTACCAATCCCGAAATTGCTATTGAGTATTCCCAATTTTTAGTTATTTCACTCATCGGGCTTGGAATAAATACCCTGATTTTGTGGCTAATCGTATCGAAACTCAAACTGAATTTCTATGTATCAAAGTTTTTTGCCATCATGGTGGTTACCATCTGGAATTTCTTTGCAAACCTCTATTTTACATTTGCATAGAAGAAGCTGTCTTAAAATAACCTGGTCTTTTATACCGATTTTGCAACAACACCCTTGAAAAACTTTCGAATTAGTAAGTCTTTGTCATATCAGCAGGTACACAAATGATATAATCGGCAGTTTCGAGATTTTCATCCTCAACTGCTTCAATGCTATCCTGCTCAACAGTTGTAATGGTAAGGATTTTTAAATCGGGATTCAGTTTTTTAAGGTACCAGACTATGCTCTGGTAATTATCGGAGTGGTAAGAACCATTGAAGTGAATGATAAGTTTACCGGGTTCAAAAGCATTGTAAATAAAATAAGCCATCGTAGCATCTTTTGCGGCCTGTGCTTTGGGGAGATTTTCATTTGCGTGAGCCATCCCGCCCATCATTTCAAGCATACCTTTATAGCATTCCAATTCAGG
>JABMQA010000386.1 GCA_013203545.1 Bacteroidota bacterium | reverse complement strand
CCTTTCGGGACTACCGGATAGTAGAACCCAATAACATAAATACCTTCTTTCAGAAGATTGGCCGCCATATCCTGCGAAAGTTTGGCATCATACAACATTACTGCGCAAATAGCTGATTTGGACGGTTTGATATCGAAACCGGCAGCCTTCATTTTTTCCATGAAGTAGTCGGTGTTCCAATGCAGTTTATCCTGAAGTTCCGAAGTTTCGGCCATCATATCAAACATGGCGATACCTGCGCTGGCAACCAAAGGAGGAATTGAGTTAGAAAACAAATACGGGCGTGAACGCTGGCGAAGCATTTCGATGATCTCCTTACGGCCTGTGGTAAATCCACCAATGGCCCCACCAAATGCTTTTCCAAGCGTACCGGTAATAATATCTACCTCACCCCTGATGTCAAACAATTCGGTTACACCACGGCCTGTTTTACCAACAACGCCTGCCGAGTGGCATTCGTCAACCATAATCATGGCATCATATTTTTTTGCAAGCGCATTGATTTTATCCATCGGCGCCACGTTGCCGTCCATCGAAAAAACACCATCGGTTACAATAATCCTGAACCGTTGCGCCTGGGCTTCTATTAGTTTTGCTTCAAGGTCTTCCATATTTGCATTTTCATAGCGGTAGCGCTGTGCTTTGCATAAACGAACGCCATCAATGATAGAGGCATGATTCAGCGAATCGGAAATAATGGCATCTTCAGCATTAAGTAGCGGTTCAAATACACCTCCGTTTGCATCGAAACAGGCAGCATAAAGAATGGTGTCTTCGGTGCCGAAAAACTCAGCAATTTTTGCCTCAAGGGTTTTGTGCAAATCCTGCGTTCCACAAATAAACCGAACCGACGACATACCATAACCATGTGTATCCAGGCCTTCTTTCGCGGCTTCAACCAATTTTGGATGGTTTGATAGACCCAGGTAATTGTTGGCGCAAAAGTTTAACACATTTTCCCCGGTGCTTACTACAATTTCTGCTTTTTGGGGGGAGGTAATGATACGCTCATTTTTGTATAAACCAGCTTCCCTTATTTCGGAAAGTTCTTTCTGTAAATGATCTTTAATTTTTCCGTACATATTATTTGGAATTTAATAAAAAATAAACGAATTGTTTGCTCGCTAACAGCCGGCAAATATAATGCAATCTTTTTGTTCAGCTTTGCTTTTGCCACTGAATAATTAAATATTAAAAAGCTGTTTTAAAAAAATTTATATTTTTGTCGCCGTTATTGTTATTTTATTAACAAAATTTTAAAATTGAAATTCGTATGAAAAATATTCTCGTTATTGGTTCTGTTGGCCAGATAGGTTCTGAATTAACCATGGAACTCAGAAATAGGTATGGAAATGATCATGTGGTTGCAGGTTACCGCAAGACCCAACCCTCGCAGGAACTTGCTGAAAGCGGCCCACTTGAGGTAGTTGACGCCACCGATGTTGACCGAATTGTTGAGATCGTGAAAAAATACAAGATCGATACCATATATAACCTCGCAGCTTTGCTTTCGGCAGTTGCTGAAAGAAATCCGCAGGCAGCATGGAATGTAGGTGTAAATGGCGTTTACAATGTATTGGAAGTGGCACGTGAATACAACTGTGCAGTATTCTTCCCAAGTTCTATCGGTGCGTTTGGTTTAAGTACACCACTTGACAATACGCCACAGGATACCATCCAGAGACCGGGAACGATGTATGGTGTTACCAAAGTATCGGGCGAGCTGTTGAGTGATTATTATTACAAGCGTTTTGGTGTGGATACACGCGGTGTTCGTTACCCTGGAATCATCTCGAACCTTACATTACCAGGTGGTGGCACTACCGATTATGCCGTTGAGATTTTTTATGATGCCATTAAGAAAGGTAAATTCACCTGTCCGCTGCCAAAGGGCACCTACCTGGATATGATGTATATGCCCGAAGCACAGGATGCAGCCATCGACCTAATGGAAGCCGATCCTCATAAGCTGATCCACAGGAATTGTTTTAACATCACCCCAATGAGTTTCGATCCGGAAATT
>JABMQA010000385.1 GCA_013203545.1 Bacteroidota bacterium | reverse complement strand
TCCATCAATACCATTGGTCCGTGGGCATCGCAAGCTGCATTCAAAATAAAAATGCTCAACGAAACGATGCTGGATGTTTTTGGAAGCTTCGAAATGAATCAAACCTACCCGTTTATGCAGGGATGGAATTTGATACCGGTAATTTGTAATGCCCCGGTTGATGCTCAAGCCTTATTTTCAACTGCCGATCTAATTGTGGCCAAGGAGGTAGCCGGAACCGGAATTTTGTGGCCTGAATACGGAATCAATACCTTGAATAGTCTCCTTCCAGGAAGGGCATATTATGCGCTGGCAGGTTCTGCCGGAAGTATCCAATTCCCGGCCTATGCCAAAGACAATTCGCAAATTGTAAACACACAGCAGGTATTGCCGGCACATCCCTGGAATGAGATATGGACAACACCTTCCTCACATCTTATTGCCATTACATCCGGCGCAACTGAAAATCTGTTGCAAGGCGATGTAATTGGTGTGTTTTCACAAAATGATAACAGATGTTATGGTGTGACGGAAATAGCCGACCCGGCATCAGGGTTGGCATTGACTGCATTTGCCGATGATCCGGAAACATCAGCCAAAGACGGTTTAATGGCCGGCGATGTATTCAGGCTGGAACTCTTCAGGCCGGGAACTATGCAATTTTTCGATCTTGTGCCCATCTTCGACCATTCTTTGCCCAACGGGCCTGAGTTTGAAAACGAAGGGTTATCCTCCATCATTCAACTCAAATTATCTCCCACAGGCATAGCCGGGGACGCTTCAACAGGCATACGGATTTACCCCAACCCAACGGATGGCGAATTCTGGGTTGAAGGGATCAGTGGAATGTCGGAAATTGAGATCACCAATGTGCTGGGGGAAACGATCGGTAGTTATTTGCTTGAATCTCACAACAGGATAAAAATTGATGTTTCGGATTTCCAGGCGGGGATTTATCAGGTTAAAGTGGTTGGGGATAAGGGGACTGTTTTACGGAAAGTGATTAAAAAGTGATTTTGTGGATTGGATATTATTAGATAGAACAGTAACAATTTCTGTTGTCCTAACAATTTTTGTAGCAGTTTTTACGGTGGCGTATTCGAATAATTTCTATGATCAATTCATTTTCAATTATGGAATAAATGATGCGATAATTTCCCGAACGGACTCTCAATAAATTCATTTTCCCGATTGGTTTTTTTGCTTATCGTACTTTTTCTCAACTTCTGCTAAAGTAATCCGTAGCTCGCTTTTCCTGCTAATTGCCACAAGCATATCTTCAATGCCCTCAATATAATCACCAAATTTGTCCATCGCAATAATGATGGCCTTTTTATGCCCATTTTTGTCGATGATGTAGTTAACTCCTTCCATGGTCTAATATTTTGAGTTTGTTGCTTGGATCAAGATACTGATTTTTACCATCACGTTTTGAACCTAATATTACATTTGTATCAACGAGTATCATCTTCCATCGTTTTCATAAAGGTTTTCACGTTGTAACATCGAATCTGTTATATGCACCTCACTTTCAATTGTTCCGAAGGAGGCTTTCAGCAATTCAATTCTCGGGTTTTTATCTTCTTCAAAATTGCTTTTATCGTTGATTAAAAGTATCACTTCAACCGATTCCCTGTTTTTGTAGGGCAGATTGTGTATAGACATATTGCCCTTTTCATCTATCCGGCTTCTAATTTTGTATGCAAGCATGGTGTTCTTTTTTAATGATGTGTATGCAAATTTACAAACTAATTTCCATTCCCAATTCTAAAAAACGATGGGTTCTTGTTCATTTCTTTTTTAAGGGTAGTAGCTGAAAGGAATAAATAGATTATTTTCGAAATCCAACAATACTGAAGATAACTTTGGGATAGGAATAGGAGAAGTGGCATTGATCCAATAGTCTGGCCATAACGTATAAAAATAGATTTCTCCCTCCCTGCCCGGCACTTCGCTTTGGCGTGTCGTTCGTTTCATTTCGAGTCAATAGACCAAATAAAATTTCCACACATAGCGAAAAGACAATATTGAATAGATTTCTCCCGGCAACACTTCGCTGCGCTGTGTGTTTTGGTCGAAATGACAGGGATTTCTTTGGAGGCTGGGGG
>JABMQA010000384.1 GCA_013203545.1 Bacteroidota bacterium | reverse complement strand
ATAATCACACCCTTGATAAAATCATGCACTGTAACAATTCCATATGCGTCTTGTGGGTGGCGTTTTTTAACGATCAGGGCTTCAACCTTTTCACTACGCATGATTTCCACCGCATCTTTGGCAGTGGCCATGCCATCAACGAAAACTATCTTTTTCGTCATGACAGCCTTGGCACCTTGAAAACTTCTTCTTGTATTCATGTCTACACTTTTTTTAAGCTATTACCGATAGTGGGTTTTTGTAAAAAATATACCTGGTGTCAGCAAACTTTTTTTCATATTCTGCAAATATGAGGAATCCTTATCGATTTGGTCTAAAAATATTGGTCCCGGGCCTGGTCCTTGAATATTTTCATTTGACTCTCCAGGCCGGCAACATGTTCTATGGGTAAAACAAAAGCAATGCCTGTGCCCGGCTCACCAAATTTGCCCGCCAACTGTATGACTTTCATAAGGTTTTCTACTACGTGTTCTTCCACAAGAAACACAATGATATCAGTTTGATCCTCAATACTAAGGCCAAAAAAGGATTTTGCTTCATGCATTCCTGTACCTCTGGCAGGAATTATTGTAGCTCCGGTGGCTCCCGCTTTCTTCATTGCATCAACTACATGATCAGTGATACTGGGTTTAACAAAGGCCATAATTAATTTAAATTGCATCTTTTTTTGTTTTTATTTTTAACAATCGAGTTTTCAAATTCATTAATTGAGCATATCCCAAAACTGTGATAATTGGGAATAAGCTGGCAAATGCGATGAGCCCAAATCCGTCTATGGCAGGGTTTCTGCCCGGCACTGCGCCGGATAGTCCTAATCCGAGTGCAGCAACTAAGGGAACAGTAACGGTGGAAGTGGTAACCCCTCCTGAATCGTAGGCTAACGCAATAAGTTTTCTGGGAGCGAAAATGGTCTGGATGATTACAATAATATAACCTGCCATGATGTAAATAAACAATGGTGTTCCGGTAACAATCCGAAATGTTCCAAGAGCCAAAGCCAGGGCCACTCCGATTGCTACCGTTACCCGAAGCCCCCATGGACTAATGGTGCCCACAGAAACTTCACCGGCCTTTAACGCAACCGCAATAAGCGAGGGTTCAGCAATAGTGGTAGCAAAACCAATCAAAGCCGCAAAAATGTATATCCAGTAATATGACGACCAATTTGACAGTTCACTTGCTGAAGCTCCAATAAATTCGGGATCAGATAATTGAGTGGCCATAATTTTCCCCACAGGAAACAGCGCTTTTTCTAATCCCATCAGAAATAATGCAAGTCCGAGGACTACATAAACTCCTCCGAGAATCACCCTCTTTAAATGGGGCACAGGTTGCTTTAAAACTATCAGTTGAAAAAAAATGATCAATAATAAAATAGGCAGCACGTCTCTACATGTATAGAACAAAACCAACATAAAATCCGTCAAATAATCAATCATAAACCACCATGTTTTATTAAAACCAAAATAAGCCATAGGCCATCACAAAGATCATAGGCAAAAGTGAAGCAAATGCAATCAAGCCAAAACCATCTATTAATGGGCTCCTTCCTTTAATCACAGTAGCTAGCCCAACTCCCAGGGCCGTTACTAATGGGACAGTAATTGTAGAAGTAGTAACTCCACCTGCGTCATATGCCAGACCAATAATCTCGTCGGGGGCTATGATAGTCATCATCATGACCAATACATATCCACCGATGATTAAATAGTATATAGGCCAGCCCTTGAGAATACGCAATACTCCAATAACAATGGCCAGGCCAACTGAAAAAGCCACAGACAACCGTAAGCCCATAGCATATAGGCCCATAGCTTTAGGATTATTTTCAATTAAGCCCGCGGCTGAAGATATTATCGATGCCTCCTTTGCCACCGCAATTAATGCTGGTTCGGCAATGGTAGTTGAAAAGCCAAGCGCAAAGGCAAAAATCATTAACCATAAAAGGCTTCCCTTCTTTGCCAGTGCGTAAGCCATCGTCTCACCAATTGGAAATAACCCAATCTCCAGGCCTTCAACAAAAAGCATCAACCCCACTACTACAAACAAGAATCCGAATATGACTTCTCCAATTTGGGGAAACGGTTGCCGAATAACAACACTCTGAAAAAAAACAACTACCACTATTATCGGAATCAGATCCGTTAGTGCAACTCTCAATTTTTTGAGTATGGCCAGGATATAATTTTTATACCTCACTAATTTTTGCTTTACTAAATGCAATGCGAATATACAAGAAACAACAAAATATTTAAATAAATTTTTGAAGATTATCTTTTGACCACAAGCTGATGAAGTAATTAATTCTTGGATTTTATCCGTAAAAAATAATCCCAATCAACCTGGCAGTATTTTCGGAATTGGAATAGTCTCTTTTTAGCAAATTCCGGCGCTGCTCCACTTCATGTATATCAAATTCCTGATCGAAGAGCTCAGCAATTTTTTGTTGCAATTCTGCTGCGCCCTCCCCGATCTCACACAACGACTCCAGCCCCGTTCCCTGAACCATCTCCGAATT
>JABMQA010000383.1 GCA_013203545.1 Bacteroidota bacterium | reverse complement strand
ATCATTTTTTGCCATGTTTGCAATTCCCTCTCATCCAGTTCCGGCCTGATGTTTTGTAAAGAAATTAATTGCGTCTTCCGATCAATGATCTTTACCGGATTCATTCTTACAGCCAGGTGAAGAACTTCCTTACCGGCAGATAGCTTAACCAGTTTTTGTTCTGATGGTTTCTGATCCTTGATGGCGTTGAAAAGTCCGGGAAACGATTTGTCAAAATATAAAGGAGTCGTTTTCTCACCTTACTTCAATAATCTTCTTGCGGCAGGATTAAATAATTGAATTCTCTTTTTATCATCCATACTTATCAGGCCAATGTTTACATTTTCAACCAGGTTTTCAAAATAGGCCTCCTGACCGGCACTTTTAATTTTTAGCTGCCTAATTTTCTCATTCAGGCTGTCAAGGGAGTTTAGGAGTTTTTGATATGATTTCCATTGGGTTCGGTTCTTTAAAACCAATGAAGAATCGTCGTATTGAATGGCGTTAAAAAATTGTGAAAGCGTATTATTCGCCACATTTAACTTTTTTATAAGCAGAAATGTCTGGAGCGAAATGAACAAGATAAAATTCAGATTTATGATCATATCATTGAATTTTCCAAAAAGAAATCCGAAAAGCAAGCAGCTTAGTGTTATTAATATTACCCTGACAGCAATATTGATGTATAGTTTATTAATTATCATGGTTTTGCTTTTAAATTATATTTTTCAATTTTACGGTAGAGGGTTTGTCTGCCAATTTTGAGTTCCCTGGCCGTGTCAACTATCTTTCCCTTGTTGCTTTTCAGGGCCTGTTGGATGATCAGTTTTTCGCCGTCCTCAAGAGATAAAGTTACTTTATCCCGGATGGATTCAAGCTTTTCTGATTTTAGTTGAAGATCTTCAGGTTTTATGCTATTGGAATCACATAAAATAACAGCCTTCTCGATGGTGTGTTTTAATTCCCTTACATTGCCCGGCCATGAATATCCCATTAAATTATCCAATGCAGATGAGCTTAATTTTACGTTTTGTTTTTCGTACTTCGAGGTAT
Source organism: Bacteroidota bacterium (assembly GCA_013203545.1). GTDB lineage: Bacteria > Bacteroidota > Bacteroidia > Bacteroidales > 4484-276 > JABMQA01. The sequence continues at coordinate 4,755 of JABMQA010000383.1, read as the reverse complement.
AGTATTTTAAAAAGTGTTCTGTAAGAATTGGAACATCATCCAATCTTTCCCTGATGGGCGGTACTTGAATATGGATGGTGTTGATACGGAAAAACAGATCTTCGCGGAACAGTTTGCCGGCCACCATTTCTTCCAGGTTTTTATTGGTAACGCATATCAACCTGAAATCAATGGCAATTTCCTTATTGCTCCCAAGTGGTGTCACTTTTTTGCCCTGTAAGGCAGTGAGCAATTTGTGCTGTTGAGAAATGGAGAGATTCCCTATCTCATCCAACATCAAAGTGCCTTTTGAAGCGGTTTCAAATTTTCCTATCCTATCCTCAACAGCATCGGTAAACGATCCCTTTTTATGACCGAACAACTCACTTTCAAAAATACCCTCACTGAGCGATCCGATATCTACCTTCATAAACACCTCCTTTTGCCGCAGACTCTGGCGATGAATTTCCCAGGCGATGAGCTCTTTCCCTGTGCCATTTTCACCGGTAATCAAAACATTGGCGTCTGTTTTTGCTATCTTTTTAATGCTTTGAAACAATTGAATGATTCCGGAAGAATTGCCAATAAATGTCCCGTAATCCCTGGCGATATCCTCCTTAAGCTGGTTTTGCTTTTGATGCAGTTTTTTATTTTCATCCCGTGATTGTTTTAGCTTTAAAGCGGTTTGAAGGGTGGCATACAACTTATTATTATCCCAGGGTTTTAATATAAAATCAGTGGCGCCTTCCTTTATTGCTTTCACAGCAAGTTCAACATCACCATAGGCAGTAATTAACACAATTTCAACGGAGGGATCGATTTTTTTGATTTTCCGCATCCAGAAAAATCCTTCATTCCCGGTGTTGATGCCGGCCGTAAAATTCATATCGAGTAAAACGATATCCGGATTTTCGTTGCGTAATAAGGTGGGAATGGTGTTGGGATTTTTGGTGCAGAGGATTTTATGGAATTTATGCTTCAGGTACAAATCCAGCGAATCCAGTACTGAAGAGTTATCATCCACAATTAATATTGTTCCGTTTTTTTCCATGATGAATATTTTGTAACACTGCTGTCCGATTAAATAACTACAATGCGTTTTAGATTCTTCGCTTCACATCGTTTCGCTCAGAATGACAATCGTTTAGGATCTAGGAGGAGGGGGTGGATGTCGGCAAAGCCGACATCCACCCCCTCCCCTCCACAAAAACACGTAAAACCCTGTCATTCTGAGCGAAGTGAAGAATCTATTATATTTTTATCGGATAGTGGTGATTTTTTAACGAATTTAACTAATCATTTCAAAAAAAAATAGAACCATAAAGAAATCAGTAAAGATATGAAAACGGTATGAATATCGAACATTTAATGTATGATTATGAGACATTCGGAATGATCATTTTTCAATTTAATTATATATTTATCTATATACCAATAAGATGTGATTTAGGCACAGCACTTGCAAAATTGGAAAGCAACCAATAATAGTGTGATATGATCAAGAATTACTTAACAATTGCCATCCGAAATATTCTACGAAAGAGGACTTCCTCACTGATCAATATTTTAGGCCTGGCCATCGGGACTGCCGTTGCCATCCTGATTTACCTGTGGATTCAGTACGAAACCAGCTATGCCAAATGTTTTGACAAGCATAACATCCTTTACCTGGCCTATTGTGAGTACATCTATCCTACAGGCAATAATTATTCAGGTGTAACATCAACTGCTTTGGGCCCTGCTCTGATGGAACAGTTTCCCGAGATCGTCAAATATGCCAGGACCAGTTCACGGAAATGGGTTATCGGAACCGAAAAAAGACGATTTTCCGAAATAGGCACTCCGGTTGATTCTTCATTTTTTTCGATGTATTCCTTAAAATTTGTCCGGGGTAATCCACAGGAAGCTTTCTCGGATTTACACAATATCATCCTCTCTGAAAGCCTGGCCAAAAAAATATTTGGCGAGTCAGATCCCATAAACCAAACCATAAGAATAGAGGATTGGTATGATGCAAAAGTTACAGGTGTTTATGAGGATTTCCCGAAAGAAACCCACTTCTGGACCAATTATGAGTTCTTTGTTCCATTTGGGATATTTGAAGAGATCTATGGCTGGAACACCAATGAATGGGGGTCGCAAAACTACCAGACTTATATCCAGCTGGCATCTGAAGATGTCGATATCCAATCCCTGAAAGAAAAGGTGGCCGGCATTAAAAAGAAAAATCAACCGGAAACCAATGCCATCATCAAATTAAAACCGATCACACAAATGCATCTTCAAAACCTGGAAGGAGGGGGACTGATCACCTATATTTACATTTTATCGGTGGTAGCCATCTTCATTATCCTGATTGCCTGTATAAACTATCTGAACCTTTCAACCGCTCTTGCCGTCAGCCGTTCAAAGGAAATCGGGATGCGAAAAGTAGTTGGGGCAGACAGGAAGAAGCTGATTACTCAATTCCTGACAGAATCCATCCTGCTTGCATTGATTGCCGTAAATTTTGCTATAGTCATTGTTAAACTGAGTTTACCTTATATTAACCAGGTTCTCGATAAAGGACTTAGCTTAAACTACACACCCATGACAATTATCTCATTGCTTGGTTTTGTTGTATTAATCGGCCTGCTGGCAGGGATTTACCCCGCAATCATACAGGCATCCTTTAATACGATCAGTTGCCTGAAAGGAACTTTCAAATCAAAGGCAGGCCAGTTGGTTTTCAGGAAAGTCCTGGTAGTTTTTCAGTTTTTTCTGTCCGTTCTTGTCATCCTGGGGACTTTAACAATTAGCAGGCAAATCAGTTTCATCATGAACAAGGACCTTGGATATCACAAGGAGAACATCGTTTGCTTAAACCTGAACAATGCCATGCGGCAAAATTACTATACCATTGTGGCAGAACTCCAAAACAGCCCGTATATTTTAAATGTTTGCCCTTCCAATACAACACTCGACTCCTGGGAATCGTCCGTCGGTGGCAATGAGGTGAGCTGGGAGGGGCAGACACCCGGTCATATTTTATCCATACTTGGTATTTTGGGCGTAGGCTTTAATTTCGACACCATGTATAACCTGACAATGGTGGATGGCAGGTTCTTCTCCAAAGATTTTACTACAGATATAAAGGGTGGCTGCGTTGTTAATGAAACCGCAGTAAAAAACATGGGTATGGTAGATCCCATTGGTAAGACCATGAAAGCGGGAGACATGGAACGAAAAATTATTGGTGTGGTTAAAGATTTCCATTTTTCTTCACTTCATAAAAGAATCGAACCACTTTTTATTGCACTCGGCTGGGGTATCGACAACTTTTGTATCAGGGTTCAACCCGATAATGAAAAAGAAGCGCTGGCTTTTATTGAAAGTAAATTTAAAGAGATCATACCCAATGAGCCGTTCAACTATACGTTTCTCGATGAGAATGTAAAGAGCCTTTATGCAGAAGAAGAGACCATACAGGAAATAATGAATTTTAGCTCCTTCCTGGCTATTTTCATCTCCTGCCTGGGATTGTTTGGTCTTTCATTTTTTGTAACAGAACGAAGGTTCAAGGAAATTGGAATCCGGAAAGTGAATGGTGCAACCGTATTTCAAATTACCCGAATGTTTATTGCCGATTTTATTAAATTGATTCTAATTGCTATCGTACTGGCATTCCCTGTAGGCTATTACATTTCAGCCAGCTGGCTCAATAATTTCGACTATAAGATCCAACTGTCCTGGCACCTGTTTTTTATCGCCGGATTGATTGTTATTGTTGTCGCTATTGCCACTGTAGGTTTTCAGGTTCTCAGGGCAGCCGGAAAAAACCCTGTTGACAGCCTGAAGTATGAATAACGAGGTTTTGTCGTTTTCATATCCAACTAAAAAGGAGCTGAGTTGAAGTACCAGAAATGCTTATCGTAAAACAGCCGGCAATACACAAATGACCAATCACAAACTGATTAATCCCACAAGTAAACTGAAATGGTCAGGTGATCAACTTGGTGAGATCTGTAGTTAAAACTGTATTAATTTTAATTGCTGACAATACTGACTTTTTGATCACAAAATAAAGTGTACTATGACGAATTCCGGACGCATTGTAATATGCTTGTTACAACTGTTTTTACTTTTAATGACCTCTCAGGTCCATGCCCAAAACCTGCTGAACAATCCCGAAAGCGTCGTTTTCGATCCCTCCCAAAACCGCTACCTCGTTTCCAACTGGGCCGATGACGACGGTACCATTGTCCAAATCGACAGCAATGGCGTCCAGAGCTATTTCAGCACCACACTGGCTGGACAGTTTAAAATTGCCGGATTGTACATGTACCATGATACCCTGCTGGCTGCTTCAGGGGTTTCGCCAAATGCCGGCCTCTCAGCTTTCGATCTGAATACAGGGGATACCCTTTTTCATATCCCCCTTCCCAACGTGGGCCTTCCCAACGACATCACCTCCGACAACAATGGGATCATCTATGTTACCGACTACTGGGGAAGCAAACTCTATAAAATCGAAAACCGGATACCATCCGTTTTCATCTCCCAGGGTATGACCAATCCCAATGGCATGTACTATGATGAACAGAATCACAGTCTGCTGATCCTGTCGGTGACCGGAACCAACTCACCCATTCTGGCAGTTGATCCGGAAACGGCTACGATAACAACCGTTGTTTACACCGGGTTCCCGGCATTAGATGGCATAACCATGGACAACGCAGGGAACTTTTACATCTCCACCTGGGGCACCGATGCCATTTACAAATATGATCCTGAATT